>QBUN01000298.1 GCA_013180565.1 Candidatus Methanophaga sp. GoMg3.2
TGCTTGAAGAATACAACCGGAATTATTTGAGTATAAAAGAGCGGAGGGGGAGACCCAATGAGTGATATAATATAGTTCAGGGCAAAATTTTCTTCTGTACGAGTGGCTCGCATTATTTTAATAGCGCTATTTCTTCTTACCCCATTCACCTTTTAACAGTCTAGTTAAGGTTTCGTCAACTGGCTCATCCGTATGCGTTAGTGCCAGTATGCCTAGCTCTGCCGGATCAATATTGATAAATTCCACGTACTCCTCGGGCGTTAAACTGCTCAGATCAGCCCACGCTTTCTTGAAAAGATACGATTGCCTCGCCCTCTCTTCATCAGGGTTCACGTTTATTTTATGTATAAAAAGGCAGGTCATATAATAAATATTTTGAAATATTTGTTTAGCGTCAAATACGTAGAATTTATTTTATGCACAAGAAACGAAGTAATGAGTATGGGCACGAATTCATACGACTTCGAATTAGACAAGATAAAGGAATTGATAAAGAATAGGGACGCGAGAAGGGTTGGTCTGCAGCTCCCGGAAGGTCTCAAAACAGTGGCAATCGAGATAGCTTCCGAGATTACGAAAGATACCGGAGCGGAAGTGATAATATCCGGGTCTTCATGTTACGGTGCCTGTGATGTGGACGAGAAGCTGGAGCGGATAGTGGATCTACTTTTCCATTTTGGGCATAGTGACACTTTTTCTTTTAAAAAAAGAAAACCTGTACTAAAAGAAAAAGTCAAAAGAAAAGTTTTTTTCATAGAACTCAGGAGCAATGTTGGGATTAAGTCCGTGCTGGAGAAAGCCATACCAGAACTAAAAGGTGATTGTGTTGGATTAGTCGCGACAGTGCAGCATGTTCATGCATTGGAAGAAGCGAAAATATTGCTTGCTCATGCGGGAAAGAGAACGGTGATAGGGAAATCGAAGAACCTGAAATACGATGGGCAGGTACTGGGCTGCGATTTCTCTTCCGTTACGGTCCCCTGTGACGAGATTTTATTTTTAGGTAGTGGGAGTTTCCATCCAATTGGACTAGCGTTATATGAGGGTAAGCGAGTAATAGCCGCTGATCCTTTCACCATGCAAATAAATATACACGAGCCGGATGAACAGAGGAAGAAGCGGTATATCGCGATAGGGCGAGCACTGGATGCAAAGTCGGTTGGGATTTTGATAGGGCAGAAATGCGGTCAGATCAAGCTTAACGAAGCGACTGCGTTGAGACGAAAAGCGGTACATAAAGGGTTAGATGCATATTTAATCGCGATGGAAGAGATAACAGAGGCTAATTTGCTGGGATTTAAGGTGGACGCATTTGTGAATACTGCATGTCCGCGATTAGCAGAGGATTTCGTTCAGTTTAAGAAGCCGGTTATTTCTGCTACGGAGTTTGAGGTGGTTCTTGGCGAAAGGGATTGGAAAGATTTATGGCAGTAAATTAAATGTTAATCAAAAAATGAAATTGGGTGTCATTGGCGGGACAAGTTTATTTGGCACGAAGCTACTTGAAGGTGCAAAAGAGAAGGAGGTGGAGACAAAGTATGGCAACACTTATCTGCTCGTTACTGACGAGCTTGTCTTCATCCCAAGACATGGTAAAGCGACAAATATCCCACCGCACCGGATAAATTATAGAGCGAATTTAGCGTCATTTAAGCTGCTGGGCGTAGAGAGGGTTATAGGAGCTACTTCTGTTGGTAGTCTAAAGCGTGCTATAACACCCCGATCATTAGTTGTCCCCCATGACTACATCTGTCTGTACAATATACCGACTGTGTATGATGACGAGATTGTGCATGTTACACCAGGCTTGGATGATGGGTTGCGGCGTACGATAATAGAAGTGGCAAACAAATTGGACATGGCGATCTTTGAGCAGGGTGTTTATTTCCAGACAGTGGCCCCGAGACTCGAGACGAAAGCGGAGATAAACTTCATGAGAAACTATGCAGATGTTGTGGGTATGAACATGGCTTCAGAAGCTACACTTGCAACGGAGTTAGGGCTCCGATACGCAGATATAAGTACTGTGGACAATTATGCACATGGTATAATCGAGGCGGAAGTGTTGGACTATAAAAAGATAGTAGAAGATGCATCTAAAAGCAGGGTAGATTTGGAAAAGGTGCTTATAAAGTTGATAGAAGTGATCGAATAAACGTAAAATGGTAATTGTTTAGCGAACCACAAGATTACACGGATTTATTTATTTTTCATCTGCGTTAATCAGTGTTAATCTGAGTCTATAGACTTTTTATAGGTCTTTTCTTTCGCTGGGCTATACGTGACCGAATTAGGCTATCAACATGCTACATGATAAAAAAGCACATCTGGCGGGTAAACTATTAATTGTGTGTTACCTTAATCTTGTGGAATCTCGTGGTTTTTAAAATCCGCTATGCAAATACAAGAAAGTCCTGGCAAAAAAAATAATATACTTTGTACACAATGATATTAAATGGAGAAAAGCGTCGATGGTCTAGAGGCATGACTTAGGCCTTCCAAGCCTAAAGCCCGGGTTCAAATCCCGGTCGACGCATTTAAGAAGAAGTGCTTTTGCAATTCTGAAAGAAGTTAATATTGTATCTCCTCCACATCGTGATCATCATGCTCGCTCGTCAGGCAGTTCTCACATAGGCATATGTCCTCTCCTGCTTCCTCTGAGCATTCGATGCAAATCCATGTTGAAACTGTCTTCTTCCCCCTATCCTTGCACTCTACGCAGTATCGTTTTCTCGTCTTACTCTTGGCAGAGATGCGAGGGTAATTGACCCCGCTCTCTGGCCCCACAATCTCTTCCAATGTGATAACATGCTGGATATTATCGCCGAAATCATACACGTACTCTAACTTGTCCCCTTCAAAGAGCCCGAGATCAGCTATTCGCACTTCTGCACCAGTTCCACCGCCATGCGGTTCGATCTCACCAAACCCGTTCATACCACGTGCATGCTCCGGGTAAAATTCGCTCAAATGGTCCCATGTGTCATGGTTGAACGCCTCACGCATGATGCCATCGAAATCAGCAAGAGTCTGTCCACCTTCAATCTCAATACGACGCCAAACTCCCTTCCGATACTTAAAAGCAGCTTTAAATACATACACTTCATCCATTTTTAATTCGACCACCTCTTTTTATTTTGTAGCGGTTTAACTTATTTTATTAGCGAAATTATGAATATCCCACTCAAACGTGAATCTTGCATCCAGCATCCTGTATTCATCATCTAAAATCCCAGCACATCCTCGATCCGCCCTAACTCTGCACCTGTTGTCTCATAGCCTGCGATATATCCCTTTGTGTTCGCGAGCAGAGCGGCACCTATTAAAGGAACACCGAAATTTACACTCCCTATCCCCACCGGGAGCTCGAATTTATCTTCCAAGAATTCTAATTCTGACGGAGTGGCATTCTTATGCACTAAGAGGCCTCTGTTAGTCGCTACCGCAGCCATCCCCACGGTATTTAATCCACCTATCGTGCCTTTATACACCTTTACGTCCA
Organism: Candidatus Methanophaga sp. GoMg3.2; assembly: GCA_013180565.1. The sequence goes on from QBUN01000298.1 coordinate 3,503, forward strand.
GAGTTCCCTTTATTACTTCTACTGTTTTATTCGATAGCAGAGGATGGACAAGAGCAACAGTATCATTTGCAAGTATTATATTGCCCGCAGTGGTCATCCGATCTATGTATGGCAGTCTGCTAATTTTCACCTTTAGCCCTTCTGCAGCTACTAATTCAGCTAAGCTTTCAATCTCGCTATCAAGAGCATAAGAGGAAATGATAAAGCCATTTGAGTTTCCAACAGCGAAACAACCAACTAAAGAGGTTTCTGCTATCGTAGTTCTTATAGATTTTACATGCAACGCTCGTTCTATATCATCCTCTAATCTATCCGAAATCAGCGAAGGCAAAAGAACCACCGATTCCGTGCAGACCGCAAAAAGGCCTATATACGTGCTACCGTCAACACTAACTAACCTTTTTAGCGTGCCTCGCTTTTTCATCACGTTATTCTACAAGCTCAGCCCGGATAATATCTTCTTCTTCTGTTACTTTTACACGTATCTTAGATGGTGGTTTCTGGGAGCCACGCGCCCACACCTTTTCGTTTATTGTTGTACCTATCAGGATATACTCTGATTTCGTGTGTTTCATTAGATATTCCCGTATTAGTGCTATTGCACGGTTGCTCCGCTTCCATCGCGGTGCTTTTTTCACCGCTTTCAACGGAATCGTGTAGATACGTTCTTCTATCCCTTCGCCTACTTCTTCTCCCATGATGAACTACACCTTTAACTTGGTCCTCCGCCAATGCCTTCTTTTTGGATGCGTTGACACTTTCCGGTTTGTTTTAACGATTATCCAAGCAGGAACTCGCCTGTTCTGATTATTAGCCTTTGCGAGCCGGATCTTCTTGCCTATTGTGTTCTTCCCCATTGCCATGATATAAGTACTATCAGCTTTTTATCATATAAATAACTCTGGTTGTCACATATGAAATTGGGAGTATCGACAGATTTTAGTGCTGCGCATTCGCTGCCGCGACATACGGGTAAATGTAAGAATCTGCATGGGCATACGTATAAGGTAGATATAGTGGTGGAAGGCGAGAAGAAGAAAGATACAGAATGTGTAGCGGATTTTTCGGAAGTGAAAGCGCTGGTAGAAGAAGTGATTGAGCTTGTAGACCATAAGCACTTAAACGATATAATTGCATATCCAACAAGCGAGAACATAGCTCTGTTTCTAAGAGCTGAGTTTGAGAAGAAATTTAAAGACTCGAATTTTGGTGTAACATTAGATTCAATAAAGATATGGGAGGGGAAGGACAAGTGGGTGATGGTGGAAGCGGATTAGAACATTTGTAATTCTAATTTGAGATACCGAGCGCAAATCAAGAAACAAAAAAAAATGACCGATAAAATTCAGATGAAGACTCCATTAGTGGAGATGGACGGAGACGAGATGACAAGGGTAATGTGGGGTATGGTGAAAGAGAAACTTCTGCTTCCTTATATAGACCTCAAAACCGAGTACTATGACCTCGCACTTAAAAAGCGGGACGAGACCGATGACCAGATAACCATAGATGCGGCAGAGGCGATAAAGAGGTATAAAGTGGGTGTTAAGTGCGCTACGATAACGCCAAACGCGGCACGGGTTACGGAATACAATCTGAAAGAGCAATGGAAGAGCCCCAATGGCACAATCAGAGCCATACTGGATGGTACTATCTTCAGAACACCCATAATGGCGAAGAACATACAACCAGCGGTAAGAAATTGGACAAAACCAATAATATTGGGCAGGCACGCATACGGCGATGTTTACAAGAACGTTGAGTATCGGATTGAGGGTCCAGGGAAGGCGGAGCTTGTGGTCTCGACTGAAAATGGTGAGGACGTTAGGCGCACGATACATGAGTTCAATGGACCGGGTATAATACAGGGCATGCATAACCTTGACGCATCAATAACTAGCTTTGCCGAAGCTTGTTTCTCTTACGCACTGGACCAGAAAGTGGACCTATGGTTTGCAACAAAGGACACTATATCCAAGACATATGACAATAATTTCAGGGAGATATTCGAGAAGCTATATGAAGAGGAGTACAAGTATAAGTTTGAGGCGGCAGGGATAACTTATTTCTATACGCTAATAGACGATGCGGTAGCAAGGATAATGAGGGCGGAGGGTGGCCTGCTATGGGCGCTGAAGAACTACGATGGCGATGTGATGTCAGATATGCTTGCTGCAGCCTTTGGGAGTTTAGCGATGATGACTTCGGTCTTAGTATCGCCTTATGGCTACTTCGAATATGAAGCGGCACATGGCACGGTGCAGAAGCACTACTACAAGCATCTCAAGGGTGAGAAGACATCTACCAACTCAGTCGCACTGATATTTGCATGGAGTGGTGCGTTGAGGAAGCGTGGCGAGCTTGACGGCACACCTGAGCTTGGCGCATTTGCAGACAAATTGGATGCTGCTGCTGTGAAGACAATAGAAGAGGGTGTAATGACTGGCGACTTAGCGAAGCTGGCGGAACCGCCGGCACAGAAGATTGTGTACACGGAAGAGTTCTTGGACGAGGTGGCACGGCGACTTGAGGTCTAGGATAGTTAATCATGTCAGGAATAGAATAGAATAAAGATATTATAGAGATTGATGAAAGCGATTATAACAGGGGGAGCAGGATTCATAGGCTCAAATCTTGCTGAAGTACTGTCACGGGATAATGAAGTCATTATCGTGGACGATTTATCTACAGGAAATGAGGCGAATATCCGCGGTTTTGAGATCGAGTTTGTAAAAGGCAGCGTTACCGATTTAGATTTACTGCGTAAGGTTTTTAAAGGTGCCGATTACGTCTTCCATCAAGCTGCGATACCAAGCGTGCCGAGGAGTATCAAAGACCCGGTAAGTACAAACGAAGCAAATGTGACGGGAACGCTAAATGTCCTCATTGCTGCGCGGGATTGTAGCGTGAAGAAGGTGATTTTTGCATCCTCTAGTTCTGCATATGGCGATACACCCGAACTGCCGAAGAGAGAGGATATGAACCCAAATCCGCTGTCGCCATATGCCGTGACAAAGCTTGTAGGCGAGTATTATTGTAATGTTTTTGATGATGTTTACGACTTGAAAACAGCGGCATTACGATATTTCAACGTTTATGGGCCTAAGCAGGACCCTCACTCAGACTATGCGGCAGTGATACCAAAGTTCATAAAGCGTATTCAGGAAGGAAAGCCACCAATAATCTATGGTGACGGGAATCAAACGCGTGATTTTACCTCTGTTGAGGATGTGGTGAGTGCGAATATCCTTGCTGCGGAAAGTGATGCTAAAGGCGTATATAACGTCGCAACGGGAAAGCGAATCACGATAAATGAATTGGCAAGCGTGATAATGGCGATCATGGGACGGGATTTGGATCCGATACATGAAAAGCAGAGGGAAGGAGATGTGCTGCATTCCTTAGGCGATATAACAAAGGCGAAGAAGGATTTCGGTTATGCGCCCGGGGATAAGTTAGAAGCGAATTTGAAAGAGACGGTAAAGTGGTTTCGTGAACTCTATTCTTCAGACGTATTTGTTTAGCCCACATTCCGCACTTTAATATTATATAGATCCGAATTTATTAATTCACAGGACT
>QBUN01000297.1 GCA_013180565.1 Candidatus Methanophaga sp. GoMg3.2
GTAGGAATATTCAGGCTCAGCTTGGTTTGACTGTTCAGACCGGTGATATAGTGGCAGCTGGAGGAGATATTGAGGACAGCACCTATTCCATAACCAGTCCAGGACCACTCCCAAGACCATAGAGGTTATGTGAGATAAAAGGGGAAAAAGTGAAATTAAAAATTAGGAGGTGATAAGAAAAAAAATGAAAAAAACAAAAACAAAACTGACAGGTGTAGTCGCGATAGCAATGGCTTTGACAATTGCTTTCAGTGGGGGTGCCTTAGCGAGTCAATCTGTACCCACTACAAAGGAAACCGAGGTCCTTGACATCACTACTAATATCAAATGCAATGGCTCGGTGGTAGAAAGTCAGAGGCTTAACCTAGAGATCGACAGCAAAAATCTTCTCGATAACCCCCCACTCGCTGATGGGGAAATATATGGGCAGATCAAATACGGTGAAAAAATGATTGGATTGGATGGAGCTATTAATTTTACGAAGGATTTCACTGTGGACACCTCAAAAACTGCGCAAAATCTCGATGTGCATAAACAGATTGGATATACAGCAGGTTTCCTGGGTTCGTTAAGCCACGCTGAGGAGGTATGCATGAAAGTCATTGCCGCTGGAAAAACTACGACCACGGAGAAGAAGGCGCTATGCTCCTTCAAGAAGCCAATTAAAACAACTAAAAAAGTACCTGGAAGCTCCGAGGAAGTGCATGCATATAGTGAGATGTTCGTGACTAATGTGTTGGCTACGACCACGGCCAAAGTAGGGATTACCAAGGCTCCCGTAAACTTGAACTACCGAATCAATGCGGAAGGTGATGGTCTCGTGGTTGCAGGCGTGGATTTGTATGTCGAGGATGGACGTGGTGGTGCTGAGGACGCTCTCGGTTCCAGATGGACGTATAAGGAGAAGTCAATTGCATACGATGAATTCAAGTTCACCAAGGATATAGGGTATACGTCCGTATATAGTCCATAGGCGTAGCGAAAGGAAAAAAATAAATTAGGGGGATTTTTTCCCCTTAAATTTTTAATTTTTACAGGAATACAAAAGTGAGATAAAGGGGATGAAAGAAGAAAGACGAATAAGAAGATTGGATTAACGGCAATAGCCATAATTATGATTATTATGATGACGATAGCATTCAGCGGAGTTGCGTCAGCGGGTAGTCCTGCGTGCACTACGCCGGAGACCCAGAGCATAAGCTCTGTAACGATGATCAAATGCATAGGCATGGTGACACACCATGTGAACGCCAAATGGGAGAGCAGCAATGTGGATCTTTTAAACAGCCTCCAACCCGATGAAGTATATGGAGCGGTCACATACAAGGAGGATTTAAAGGCATTGGATGGAGAAACAGTGTTTGTGAAAGATTTTGGTATAGACACAGACGATGCGCCAAATCTCAATGTGATGACAAGCATAGGATATAAAGCAGGAGAAATAGGTGCGTTAAGCTACGACGAGAGCGCGAGCATTACACTCATTGCCAATCCTACCGCAACACGGGATGTGATACTTTGCCCATTCGCATCTGCAGCAGTGGGGGAACTTCCTGCAAGCTGTGAGGTGGTGAGTGCTGGGAGTAGTATGATGGTGACTGATGTGCTGGCAACGACGAGAACGAAAGTAGGAATTACCGAGTCGCCGGTAAGCTTGGACTACGGGATTACTGCGACAGGATCAGGAGGAGCAGGAACTCAGGCTCATGGTCGCATAGCGGCGGAGTTCAGTGTGTTTGCTGAGGCAGGATCTGCGGGAACTGAGCTTGGCTCCAGATTGACGCATTATGAGAGGAGCAGTGCGAACGGCTGGTGGGAATTCAGCAAGGAGATGGGTTATGAGTCGAGAATTAGGCCGTAAGGGCGAAATAGGAATAATAATAAAAATTTAGGAGGTGATAAGGAAGAAATGAAAAAAACAACAAGATTGATGAGTGTGGTCGCCATAGCAATGGCTCTGATGATTGCTTTCAGCGGAGTTGCTTCTGCAAATTGGCTTGCGGAATATACGCCGGAAAAACAGACCGTTAATAGACTAAGGGGATATGATAGTTTATGGAAAAGCAGCAGCACATCAAATTTTGGCTCGTTTGAGGGAATGAATGCATATAGTAAGCTGCTTGCAACTGATCTGCAAGCTACGACAACAACTAAAGTAGGGATGACCGATAATCCGGTCTTGAACTACGAAATAGACGCAGAAGGGTCAAACGATGGATCTACAGGTAGAATATCGGCAGGCATGAGTGTGTATGCCGCGGATGGCTCTGACGGAGGGCTTGGTTCCATATTGTCGTACGAGGAGAGGTCCAGTGCGAGCGGCTCGTTCGAGTTCCATAAGGAGATGAGTTACACATCAAAAGTTACGACGCCGTAAGAAGCACGAGATTTCACAAGAAAATGAAAGAAACAACGACATTAATAAGCGTAGTCGTTATGGCAATGGTTCTACTGACTGCCTTCAGCGGAGTTGCCTTAGCAAGTCGCACAGTTACGCATACGCCGGAAACCGAGACCCTTACGATCACAACTGAGATAGTATGCGATAGAAAGGTAAACGTAAGAGTAAGAAACTCGGTTCCGAGTTGAAGCTTGGTTATAAGACCACTGTGGATGGCTCATTCGAGTTCTACAAGGAGATGGATTTCAAAACGTAAATAATATAATTAGATTAGATTAGAGGAAGAATATAAAAATGGCAACGGCATCCATCATTTTGCCCCGAAAATTGGGCGACCAGACGCTGAGCGAGAAATATCTTAGGGCAGCGAAGGAGCTTTTGAAGGAGGGGGATCTGGTGCAGGCGTCGGAGAAGTTATGGGGTGCATCTGCACTCGCGGTGAATAGCGTTGCGGCGAGGAGGGGACTGCAGTTGGAGAAGCATGGTGCTCTGTGGGGTTTTGTTAACACATTGGCAAAAGAAAGCGGGGACAAGGACTTTGTCAGGTTTTTTCATGTGGCAAATAATTTGCATAAAAACTTTTACGAGAACGAGATGCTTAAAGAGACCGTGGAAATATCAGCAGAAGACGTGGAGAAACTAATAACAAAATTAAAGGCGGTGAAATAAGAACCGAAAAGCTTATATATCACCTCACTAAAACCTTGTAATGACATTTGAAAAATAGCCGGATGAAAAAAAAAAATTAGGAGGCGAAAGAAGAAAAAGATGAAAGAAGAAAGGATTATTGGAATTGTAATCTTGCTTTTGAGCTTTTTATTGTTTCCGCAGGCTGCCTTAGCTCAAGATGGGATGGGGACTCATTCGTCTCCGATGTGGGCGATAACATATATCCAGTCCAGTGGTTCGTGGAATGTGAGTCAGGATCATTCACATTCGTATACCGGAAAGAATCTATCAAAAACGTTCACACATTCTCTTCGTGCTAACGCTTACGGGGGAGAAAGCGTGATACTTGATACGTGGAGCGTGCTTCCTGCCAGCTACGGGGGCCACTTAAGCACCGGAACCGCTATTGGCTATGATTCTTTGGGCACCGAGGGGCAGTTGACCGCCAGAGAAGGGACAGTCGTAGGTATTTACTCCAAAGATATTGGTTGTCTGGATGCTTCGGTAGGCTCCCAGGTCGCGCTCACTCAGGGAATAGCTCATTCCAGTACAAGAGCAGAGAAGGGCATAGATTATGACTTCTCATCCCAAGGTACGGGAAGCGTAGAGGTCGGCTGCAATGCAGTACCCATTTCTAGTAATTCCCATGGAACTTACAGTCAGCACATCACTGCAGATGGCGAATTCAACATATACTACAGTGCAGATATTAGCCTTCGTGGAAACCCCTCATGCCCTTTTGGGGGAGCGCCGTGAGTGTGTTTTAAAGGCTTTCCTAAAGCTTGATGCGTGCTGCAAGTCCACGAGGGGCGAGGGGATGGGGAAGAAGGCGAGGTGAAAGAAGAAGAAAGATGAGAAGAAGAGGCAAAGATAGCCAGATAGGCAATAGGGAAAGGCAAAGGCAAAGGCAAATTCCCATTTCCCTATTTGGCTATTCCCTATTCCCATATAAAAAAATTTAGGTGGTGATAGGAAAAAATGGAAAAAATAGCAAGACTGATAAGTGTGGTTGCAATAGTAATGGCTTTGATGATTGCATTCAGCGGAGTTGCCGCAGCAAGTTGGCTTACGGAATATACGCCGGAAAAACAGACCGTTAATACACTAATGGGATATGATAGAACGGAGATAGGAGATCAGGGATTTGATTTTTGGAAAAGCAGCAGCACATCAAAATTTGGCTCGTTTGAGGGAATGAATGCATATAGCAGGCTGCTTGCGACTGATGTGCAGGCTACGACCAGAGTTGAAGTAGGAATGACCAATAATCCGATCTTGAACTACGAAATAGATGCAGAAGGGTCAAACGGATGGTCTACAGGTAGAATATCTGCAGGCATGAGTGTGTATGTCGCGGGTGACTCTGACGGAGGGCTTGGTTCCATATTGTCGTACGAGGAGAGGTCCAGTGCGAGCGGCTTGTTCCAGTTCCATAAGGCGATGAGTTACACGTCAAAAGTTACGACGCCGTAAGAAGCACGAGATTTCAAGATAGACACCGGTAAAACGCCGAATCTTGAGGTGACAAAAAACATTGGGTATACAGCAAGGTGAAAAGGGCTCGTTAAGCCACGCAGAGAGCGTGGATATGTCCCTTATATCAGCATATGTATCTGCTGGTAGCTCTATGAGCGTGACTGAGGTGCAGGCTACGACCGAAACCAACGCGCAGATGACCAGAACCCAAAGATGCATTATGAAATCTATGCGGGAGGGATAGAAGGACCTGGAACTCTGGCTGAAGGTACTATATCTGCAGGCATGAGTGCGTCTGTTGACGATAAACGCACGAGTAAGAAACTCGGTTCCGAGACCACTGTGGATGGCTCATTCGAGTTCTACAAGGAGATGGAGTTCAAACCATAAATCAAAAATGTGTTTATTTTATAACTACAAATGTCAGATACTATTTAATAGATAGAGGTAATGGGAATGGAGAAGATGAGAATTGTGGATAAGGATGAAATGGTAGATAAAGGAGATGAAATCTACAAGAAGATAAAGGATAAGCTTGAGCCAGAGCATAAAGGGGAGTTTATAGCGATTGAAGTGGATACAGGGGATTATTTCGTGGGGAAGGATCCAATAGAGGCAGACGAGAAAGCGAGGGAGAAACATCCAGATGCGGTATTCTATCTGGCAAGGATAGGTTATAGAGCGGCATTTGTCCATAGGTGATAGCATGGAAGGTTACATTGATGAATGCGGACAAGCGAGGGTTAGAGTTGGAATTATAGGAAGAAAAAAGGAAATAGCGGTAGATGCAGTAATTGATACAGGGTTTGATGGATACCTATGTTTACCCGTCCAACTTGCAATTCAACTTGGTTTAGAGCTTTCCGGATCTATAAAGGTTGAGTTAGCAGATGGAAGCATAAAACGAGAACTGGTCTTCAGTGGTTTGACTAAATTTGGTGAGGAAGCAAAGAAGGCGAGAATTACGCTAACAGACTCCATGGATGCACTCATAGGAACGAAGATGTTTTCCCACCTGGAGATAGATTTCGATCTAAAAAGAGTGGAAATCAACTAAGGGATAAAGCGGAAGAAACCGATTCGCTGCCAGATGAACTGGCTGCTGAGATATTGTTTAAAGGATTGGGCGAAGAATTAGACCCCGAAGACCTCGCATCTGAGAGATTATGGGGCGCCGCGGCTTTAATAGTTAAGATGGTTGCGGCGAAGAGGGGGTTGAAATTGGAACAGCATGGCGGTTTGTGGGTTTTTATTATTAATCAATGCTGGTGATGTTGAGCAGTTAATAACGAAAGTTACTCCTGCCAGCTACGGGAGCCACTTAAGCACCGGAACCGCTATAGGCTATGATTCTTTGGGCACCGAGGGGCAGTTGACCGCCAGAGAAGGGCATAGATTATGACTTCTCAGCCCAAGGTAAGGGAAGCGTAGAGGTCTGCTGTAATGCAGTACCCATATCTAGTAATTCTCATGGAACTTACAGTCAGCACCTAAAGCTTGATGCGTGGTGCAAGTCCACGAGGGGCGATGAGGAAGAAGGCGAGGTGAAAGGGAAAAAAACAAAAAAAACAAAAACAAAATTGACAGGTGTAGTCGCAATAGCAATGGTTCTCTTGATTGTTTTCAGCGGAGTTGCACCAGCAAGATGGCTTGCGGAATCTAGGACTCTTTGCCACTCCCAGTTTTTTCGTCGCTGCATCAATATTACCAGCTGCGCATTACATCGTAATTATCTGCGCATACCTTTATGGTGTCAAATTCGTCCGTGCACTCAATAACAGTATCGAATGTATCTGTATAAATAACATGTAGTAGCAAAAACCGATGTCTACCTTAGATAAAAGTACTTTTTCCACAAAGTTTATTACGTTTTATAGTTGAATTACAAGTATATACTTATGCTTCAAAATAAAAAATTCGATACCACTGGATATTGAGCAATTACAATCTCACGATCGCAACTCGATGGACGCACTATACTATTTAAATTGTTTTGGACAAGTTTAGGTTTGTCGTAAAATCAGAATATCCCACGCTTTGGCAAATCATCCGCACATGCACCAAATCTCACTTCAAATGCAACTAAACCATCCCGATTTTAGCTTTTATCACTTCTACATCTTGCTCGATCTTTGTAAACTTTTCTTCCATATACGACCTTAAGTCATCTCTTAAAGAGCTTATTTCCGTAACAATTTCTTCCTTACTTCGGTCTATCGCAACAATGGTCTCATCCTGCTTCTCAAGCATCATATCCTGCTTCTCAAGCATCATATCCTGCTTCTCAAGCATCATATCCTGCTTCTCAAGCATCTTGCCCGTATCCCCTTTCACACCTTTCAAAGTTTCATTCATCGAACCCAAAATGCCAATCATCACTTCGCCTTTATTATCAAAACTCCGCATCAAAGCCACCATCTTTCTCATTCTCTGCAAATCCCTTTACATTAAGCGAATCAGCAACATTCTTGATAAATGTCCGGAATCCAGCCATCTGCACATTCCCTCTTATCTTGAGGC
>QBUN01000296.1 GCA_013180565.1 Candidatus Methanophaga sp. GoMg3.2
GACTTAATAACAAGCCAAGCAGAAATACCAGCGTACCCGGCACGAATAGGAATGGGACGGGCTTATAGAGCATCATGAACCGCAAATGCCGCCAGCCATCGCTAAACGAGTGTAGTTTAGAAGGTGCGCTTCTTGGATAATAGGTTATAGTAACCTCTTTGATCCGCATATTTTTACGCGCCGCCTCTACAATCATCTCAGATGCAAACTCCATCCCACCAGTTTTCAAATCCATCTTCTCATATGCCGCCTTAGTGAACGAACGCATCCCGCAATGGGTATCAGAAATTCTAATTTTGAATAGCCAATTCAGAATCACAGTTAAAAGCGGATTGCCGATATACTGATGTAGCTTCGGCATCGCACCTTTTTCGATTTTACCTCCCAACCGATCACCCATGACAAAGTCAGCCTCACCATTTATCAAGGGCTCTAAAAATTGCCACATCTCTGATAGATCATACGTTCCATCTGCATCGGCAATAACGATAAAATCACCTTTTGCGTGCGAAAGACCAGCAAGGTATGCATTACCGTATCCCCTCTTCTTTGGCGTTATGACCCTTGCACCAAGAGCTCGTGCTATTTCTGGTGTTTTGTCTGTCGAATTATCAGCCAAAATTATCTCGCCATCTATCTGTTTCTCTTCAAATACATCCCTTATTTTTTCTATACAGAGACCAACCGTACTTTCTTCATCCAATGATGGCATTACGACCGATACTTTTGGCATGATTCTTACTTTATCATTAAAGGATATATCTTTTCTTGTGGTTTATGGAAGTACAGTAATACCACAAGTTTTAAGTAATGCAAAATACTATTGTATTACATAGGTGAAAGAGATGGGATCATCAGTAGTTAAAATAACGAAAAAAGGTCAGGCGACAATACCCATCTCTTTGAGAAAAAAATTTGGGTTTAAGGATAAAGCGATTGTTGTAGAATCCGAGAAAGGCATCTTATTTAAACCATTTCCTGTTATTTCGAAAGAAAAAGGCTCGCTAAGAGATCTATTTAAAGGCACGACAGTGGAAGAAGTTATGAGGGATGCAAGAGAGACGGATGTAAGAAAAGGGAAAATTTTGGAGCGGAGATAAGTTAATAAAAGGAGAGCATGCAATATCCATTGCAGATGCATTTGCGGTCGCTACGGCGATAGTAAAGAATGATAATTTAGTTGTTGGGCGAGATGATGATTTTGAGAAGGTTAATGTCCCAAAGATAAAAGTGAGATGAATGACCTATAACAACACATTTTCGACACGGATTTACACAGATATCAAAAGGATAACCGTTGAATTTGGAAGAACGACCAAGCAATTTGAGGTTATAAAATCACCTATACCGCATATCTTAGTCGAATCGAATAAAGAGTTACACGGATGGTGGAAGGGTATAGAACCTTATGGGAACCGGGAATGCACAGCGGAAAAGCTCTTGATAAACCCTTATAACGGCTGTAGCCATAATTGCCTGTTTTGCTATTCACATGCGTTAGGTGGTTATTTCAGCATTTTTCGGGAGATGGGCGTTCTTGCGGTATTCAATGATTTTGATAAAATAATTGCGAGGCAATTAGACGGTCTAAATGTTGCAAGCTGCGGCTATCTTTCGCCTGTTAGTGATCCGTTCCAGCGAATAAATGCGAAATACGAATTGAGTGAGAAGATACTAAAGGCGTTTGTTGACCGCAATATCCCCGTGCAGTTCACAACAAAAGGGAGAATAAGCGAACGTGCACTGAAAACAATAAAAAAGCAGGAGCATTCGTTTGCCGAGGTCTCTATTCTCACTATGGCGGAAGATAAGCGGGAGCGACTGATGGCGGGTGGTGCATCCACAGCCGAACTGGTGCGAAATATAGAACGGCTTGCAGATGCAGGTATATTCGCAGTGTGCCGAATTGACCCGATAATCCCTTATGTGAGCGATGATGAAGCAGATTTAGACGCGTTGGTGCAGAAAGTGGTTGATGCTGGTGCGGGGCACATAATAACAAGTTGTATGGATATTCCGCGAGCTTTGAAGTATGAGCTATACGACAAGCTTGAGGTAAGGTTTAAAATACCAAGAAGGAAGATGGATCAGTTGTATACAGAGGTGCTAAGCGGTCGTTTTCATGCGAAGATAGAATACCGTAAAAAGTTGTTCAGAACGATGCGTACGATTTGCGATAAAAATAAGGTGACGCTGGGACTCTGTATGGAGTTTGAGTCACTTGGCGGGAAGAAGGTTCGGGGATTAAACAATGAGTTTATGAGTTCTAATAATTGTGATGGTATAGATATACCAATTTATGTAAGAGAAGGGGAAAGGTTTGAGCCTGTTACGGGCTGTAACGGGAATTGTTTGAACTGCCACTTTTCGGATAAAAAGCCAGTGTGTGGTATTTTAGACCTGAAGAAGGCGGGTGCATGGAAATTGCGTGATTATCGGCGCTGGAGTAATCTTTTAGCGCGAAAAGGAGAATAGAGCAAACCACTTTAGATCTATGAGTACCCCCAGGTGGTATATGGACCATTTCCGTAATAAATTGCAATTAATAAACCACAAGATTTTACGAGATTACCACAAGAAGTAGTGGTTAATATGGGTTAAACTCAAAGAGGGAAGACAGGAAATGGATTCCTGTTATTGTTCTCTTGTCGTATATACAGTATAACTTCTACCCATTCAAGCAGATTAAGAATAGGGCGATTGCTCGCCCATTCTCATCTCAGAACGGTAAGTGAAAGTTTCCCCTCATACCGCTCAAGCATTTCATAACCCTTTCTGTATCGGGCAGCAGTTTGGTTCCGTGGCATTTGGTCTTTTGATCTCAGCATTCATGCGCATAAACTATCCTTTAGCTTATCCCATCTCGTCTTGCACCAGACAGTCAGTTTTAGCGCCTTCTGTCTGAGTTTCCGCAGCTTGAAGTACTCAGAGTAAAGATATGGGTTTTTATCCAGTTTTGGACTGGTATGTCTGACTATTTTCGAGTCTGAAAAGAGTTTCCGCCTGTTCCGGTCCGTGGAGAACACCCAGCTCCGAGAACCATCGCTATGCCAGTACTTTCTGGCAACCCAGGTTCTGGACTTCTTCGGGTGCCTCCTCTTAGCCCATCGCCAGAGCATATTCCACATCCTGTGGTCCAGAGTCTTGAATACCTCTGCAGATACGACAGATCGGTGATAATTCGACCAGCCGATAATGAGGGGGTTCAGAGCGTCAATGGGATTCTCCTGCATCCATGCTTTCGCTCTTTTGATTACGTCACTGATCTTTCGAGTGGCATTATCAATCGACTTCTTGGATGGCTTTATCATGAGTCTCCCTTTGTACTTACGGAAGTTCCAGCCCAGAAAGTCAAGGCCGTCGTCTATATGGGTAATCTGAGTCTTCTCTTCCGCTAATTCCAGCCCTCGCTCCTTCAAGAATCGTTTGATCAACTCGGCAATCTCTTCTCTTCAATTGTTTCAAACCTAAAAACCCCAGACAAAATTCATTCCCGGTTTTAACTCAGGAATTTAGGAGATATCAGTGCTTAGCTAAGACTATCTATTTTAATGCCGTATTTGTAATTGTGGGATTGTTAGCTGTGGTTTATTTGATATGGGAAAGCCTGACCGGGAGTTCTGATTATGTGCCTGACAACTACACAACAATTCAGGAAGCGCTGAATGCCACTTCTCTATTTGAGACTACCATAATTAGAGATAGCACATATAACTCTGAGGGAAAGTTCAGATTCTGGGAAAAAATCAACTATACTTTTAAGGTTACAAGAGATGACAAAGGATATGGCAAATCGGATTGACTCACTGATAAATCATAAGATTAGAAGTAAACAATAATTTTATATTAAAGAGCTAACAACTAAATTAATATGACAGAATCACGATGGACTTTTGTAGCTCATGTATTGAGAATAGCAATAGTTTTTTTCCTGGTCGTAGCAATATTGAATCACGATTTGCAATGGACACTCGAATGTATTTCGGCTATTATAATATTTTCGGTCCCGATTTTACTCAAACGTGTTTGGAACTTTAAACTGCCCGTGATTATAGACTTCTTGATCGTATTTGCATTGTTTTTGCATGTCGGCCTGGGCGGTGTATTTGACGTCTATTATGCCTTTCCCGATTTTGACATAATCACTCATTTTGTATCTGCGGTTCTTATCGCGTTCTTGGCACTAATCGCACTCTATCTATTGCATGAACACTGGGATGGTCTGTTCATGCATACATATGCAATAGCCTTTGCCGTTGTAGTTATTACTATGGCGTCCGGCGTTGTGTGGGAATTAGGGGAATGGACATCGGATGCTCTTTTCGGACTGGGGGCACAATGGAGTCTTGATGACACAATGACTGATTTACTTGTTAATACAATAGGCGGAATATTTATGGCGCTCGTAGGTATAAATCTAATAAAAACTGGTAGACTACAAGAGATGACAAAGGATATGGAGAAACCGATTGACAGACTGATAAACCATAAGAAGTGATCTGGGAGATGGGAGAGGAACCGGGCTACGATTTGTGGCTAGATCCCATAGCATATCTTTATTTGACTAGCTGATTCACAAGTCATTATATTATACGTCTGAAAATAGAAACTTTATATTAAAAGCGAAAGGCTTTTATACTCATTAATATAAAGCACTTTATATCATAGTTAGTTGGGTTAAGAGAGAAGATGGGAAAGGGGAAGCATAAAGAGAGTAGTAATAGTAAAGAAACCGAACTAGGCAATGCGGTCATGGGCGAGAAGGTAGATCGGTTTGTTTTATCTCAGGAGTGCTGGGCAATAACACTGGAAGGTATTTTGGCCTTGCTCTTTGGTACTTTCGTTTTAATCATGCCAGGGATCACGATAGGGTGGTTACTCATCTTTTTCTGCGTATTCGTATTTGTGTGGGGTATATTAGAAGTGGTTGCCTCGTTTCATGCGGATGAAGGGCGTCGCGGAATACTACTCGTTAAGGGCGTGAGCAGTATCGCAATTGCGCTCCTCGCCATCCTGTGGCCGAAAATCAGTCTTGCTGTACTGCTTTATTTGATCATGGCTTGGCTACTGATTAGAGGTATCTATAAGCTCGTATCAGCCTTCCGGCTACCGGCGGGCGATAGTAGTAAATGGTTAGTCTATCTGGACGGTTTTTTATCGCTAATCTTCGGCGTGCTGGGTATCGCACTCCCAGGAATAAAAGGACTGGAGTTCATAAGCCTTCTAATTGGGATTTACATGATCCTATTAGGCTTTACGCTTTTGGCTCTCGCCTTTATGGTGCGGCTGGACAAGCAGGCGAAAGCACGCAGACGCAAACCAGGTAAGCACAAAACACGATAAGATAACTAACTTGAGATTGTCTGTCAGATTAACCGCAGAGAGCGCAGAGGATATAGCGGGGAGGCATGTCCGTTTATCTCATTCACAACCTGAACAAATATTATTACCTTTTGCGATGTTGCTAAGAATTTAGCAATACCTAACGTTTGAAAATAACAATCTGCACCTACATGTAACTTTCCCTGCGAACTCAGCGTTCTCTGCGTGCGGTAAATGAAATATTACAAAGTCACGTTAGAATTTATTATTCTTTATTGTGCACGGCCCCTAAAAAAATAAAAGAGCAAGGGGTAGTTATCCCCCTATTTATGCTCATTACGGTGACTATCGAAAGGTACTCATGCTAGTTCTTCTATCAGTGGACATTCGTCCAGTGGATCACTGTCTTCACTCCCGGCAGCGCCTGGTATGGTGTAATTGCCCCCAGGCGGTGGAGACCAGTAGTTACTCGTCCAGTTATTACCTGTCCCGTCATCTATCGCTTGTGGCTCATTGTCAATGAAGCAGTTTTCATGTATCTCCATGTTTATAGCAGTGCTATCTATGCAAACCCCCACAATGGTGTTATTTCTGATAATATCGCCTTCAATTGTGTTGTTACTTCCTGATGCAATCAATATTCCCTGTTCGCAGTTTGTTATCTCACCATTAGAAATCGCATTTCCTGATGAGTTAAAAACCGCGATGCCAATGGCGCTGCAGTTTCCCATGACTGAAATGTTCATTATAGTACTGTTTTTAATCACACAATTGCTTGCATTGTTCATATATATGCCTGCCTGTAGAGGACATGGAGTTAATATTGCATCTATGTATGCCGTTTCGCCACTCGTTACTTGTATCTCTTCTGTCCAATTCTGATAGCCAGCAAGAGTAAGTTTTATTGTATAGTTGCCAGGAGATACTGCAGTATCTGTATGTGGCGTTTCTCCTATATAGACATCACCCAAATACGTCTCTACATATATCGCTGCACCAGACGGTGTAGAAGTGACTGTGGCAGACCCGGAAATGGGAGTCAATGTTGCATCTATCCCTACCGTTTTGCCAGCCGTTACAGTTACCGCTTCTGTCCAATCTTGATAACCCTCGAGAGTGAGTTTTATTGTATGGTAGCCAGGATCCACATTTTGTATCGTGTAGGGTGTTATTCCACTTATAGGTACTCCATCGAATGATATACCTGCACCCGCGGGCGTAGAAGTGACACTGATAGACCCTGTCGCTTGATCCAAAGTTGCATCTATGTATGCCGTTTCGCCACCCTTTACCTGCACCTCTTTTGTACAATTCTTATATCCAGCAAGAGTGAGTGTTATTGTATAGTCGCCAGGAGCTACCGCAGTATCTGTATATGGCGTGTCGCCTATATAGACATCACCCGAATACGTCTCCACATATATCGCTGCACCAGACGGTGTAGAAGTGACTGTGGCAGACCCGGAAATCGGAGTCAACGTTGCATCTATTTCTACCGTTTTGCCAGCCGTTACACTTACCGTTTCTTTCCAATCTTGATAACCCGCAAGAGTGAGTTTTATTGTGTGGTCGCCTGGTTCTACATTTTGTATCGCGTAGGGTGTTATTTCATTTATAGGTACATCATCGAATGATATATCTGCACCCGTGGGTGTAGAACAGACACTGATAGACCCTATCGCTTGATCCAAAGTTGCATGTACGTATGCAGTTTCGCCACCCTTTACCTGTACCTCTTTTGTA
>QBUN01000295.1 GCA_013180565.1 Candidatus Methanophaga sp. GoMg3.2
GGACAGTAGCATCTGTGTAAATCTGTGAAATCTGTGTCTATGATAATTATCAAAATGGGTAAACTATTTACTGGAGTTCCCTTAGGCACTACCCTCTCAGCTCTGGCAGAACGATCTTCATGAAACTTGTTGCTATTATCAATATCATCGGCCCTAAGAACAGACCCAGAAAACCAAAGATAGTTACACCAAAGATGTATGCAAGGAGTAACGCACCAACATGCACGTGTTTTTTGCTTATGTACGGTCTCAGAGCGTATTCAGGCACAGAGTCCACCACAAGAAACATAACAACAATGAATAACAGAATAAACCACCATGACGTGAGAAGAATACCATTTAGATATGCCTGAACACCTAGATAGATAGTCAACGGAATCCAGATCAATTTCACCCCGACAATCGGTATGAAGATCCCGATTCCGCACAGTATTCCAAACAGGATAGGATATGGTACCAACAACTGAGGTGGTGCAACGAGATTAAGAAGATAGAAAGTTACAACAGCAACCAAGGCGGTTAAAATCGCCGTCAGGATATTACCGACGTATACCTGGTAAAGGGCAGAATCGACATCGTCAAAGAACTTCTTTGCTAGCTCTGTTTTGCCACCGAGGAATGTATCTGTTATCCATGCCATGAGTTTAGCCCCATCCTTCAGCAGATAAAATGCTATTACGAACGTAAGGAACAACTTGAGCGGGATACTGAAATACGGGGACATTGTGCCCGAAAAAGAGGTTATTTGTGTCGTGAATACACTCCAGCTATCGCCCAGAGTGATCAAATGAGAAATATCAGCCAGGTTTATGCTACTTGCAATCTCTTTAATTTCTTTAACTAGTTCATTCACATAACTCGTGTACCCAAAATCGGTATGTACCAAAAATCTACTCAATTCAATATATGCCACACTCAATGTATAAATGCCTATAAGGACTAGTGGCAGGACAATAAAGAATAACGAACAGAAAGCACCCACACGCTCGTATTTGTATCTCTTGACAAATCCGCGGTATACCGGTCTCGCAACGTAGTAAAGGAAAATCCCATAAATGAGCACATCACAGAAACGGAATAACATATACACTAACAGAGCAATGGAAATCAGACCCAGGATCAGCCAGCCGAACTTACCGTCCCTTATATTCATGTCTCTTCCACCTCTACAATTTTACGTCTGCTTTTTGCACCCGAAACGATTCTTACTTCTGCGTTGAAGTATCCGGACAATAGCATAACTACCGCATTATTCGCCTTACCTTTTGTTGGTGGCTCTTTTACCCTAATTATCATTGGTTCCGCATCTATTATCTCTTCCGTTTTCGAATTGGGAATGACTTTTATCGCTATTCTTCTCATCGTATTATATCTTCACAACTTCCTATGCGTGAATTCCTTCGCATCTGTACCTACATACGGAGCTACGGTATGTCCCTTGCCGACAAGTAGATATTTATAGATGACCAACCCCTCCAAACCCACAGGACCTCTTGCATGCACTTTATACGTGCTTATACCTACTTCGGCGCCCTTACCGTACCGGAACCCATCGCTGAATCGAGTTGAGGCATTGTGCATTACCGATGAAGAATCAACGAACTGCAGGAACTTACGCGCGCGCTCTTTATTTCCCGTGACAATTGCATCTGTATGTCCCGATCCGTACTGATTGATATGTGCAATGGCTTCGTCCACACCGTCAACCACTTTGATTGAGATGATCAAGTCGTTATATTCAGTACGCCAATCTTCTTCGGACGCCGCTTTTATCTCGTTTTCGCCTTCCATGACTTGCATTGTCCGTTGACATCCCCGGACCTCAACGCCCGCACTCTGATACCGCTTGACCATCAGAGGTATAAATTCAGCGGCAATTGCAGTGTCCACAAGCAAGGTCTCTGCTGCATTACAAACCGCAGGATATTGCACTTTAGAATCGAAACATACATCTAACGCCATCTCCTGATCAGCATCTCGGTCAACATAAACGTGACATACGCCCTCCGAATGACCAAGGACCATGATGCTGGTGTTATCTTGTATATATCTAACGAATTGGTCGCTACCACGAGGCACTAGGAGGTCTATATACTCATTCAATTTTAACATCGCACTTACGTCCTCTCGCGTTTCAAGTAATTGTATCCAGCCTTCGGGTATTTGATCGCCTTCAGAAGACGCTTTTGCCACAATCGCAAATAGCGCTTCATTTGAATGCCTTGCTTCCGAACCCCCTTTCAACATTACGGCATTCCCGGTTTTCAGGCAGAGCGAGGAAATCTGAACCAGCACATCGGGTCTCGATTCAAATATCGCGCCGATGACACCTATAGGGCACGATACCTGATAAAGCTCCAAATCCGTATCTAACTCGATTGCCGAGATCGTTTTTCCTACCGGGTCATCTAATTTCGCAACATCTCGCACACTCTTTATTAGCTCATCTAGCTTTGAATCGTTCAATTTTAACCGGTCAAGCAATGATTTGGACATCTTACCTGCTTCTGTTAACCGTAACGCATCTGCAATATCCTTTTCATTTGCTGCCTGTATTTGGACTCTATTTCTATCAATGGAATCCGCGATTCTTAACAGTGCTTTATCCTTATCTGCCGTTGTCGCATTAGCCAATATTAATGCCGCTTCTTTCGCGCTCTTCGCCTTTTCTACTATAGTCACAACCATTTTTATGCCAACAACCTAAAAGTTATCCTACCTACCTGTTAGATAAAAAGGGTAATGGTTTAAAAACTAACGCTTTTATCTTCAATTCAAGAAGAATATAATGGAAAAACGCAAAATAGTTCCCCCAGTGCACGCATCGACCGTGAAGATTTGGTCGCTATGTAATAGCCAGGGGCTACTACCGATACATAGGGTATTACTTGGTCATGACGGGTCTATGACGAGTCTTCTGGAGCTGATCTCATGCTGCGAAGTTGCGATTCGAACAATCAAGCAAGTGGTTGTTCCTTGCCCTTCGGAAGCTGCGGACCTACTCGCGGTAGACATTGGCGAGCCGGCAAATGAGCGTGAGATTATAATTGTTCGAAAGACTGATAATCTGCCGCTGCTCTATGCGCGCTCTTACACACCTTTATCAAGGCTAAAACCGGCGTTCAAAACCGATCTGATGAGGGCGGACATCCCGATCGGCAAGATTATGCAACGGCATCGAATCGAGGCGAGGCGAGAGATACTGGATGTCGGCTATCTGGAGCGTAACCGTCAGCTTGAGGTGCTTTTGGCTTGTCCCGGCCCTTACCTCTGGCGAGTGTATAATATTATTACACACGGGAAACCGCTGATTACTGTTAAGGAGTACTTTTCTGTCGCGCTATGAAACCTTTCTTTAGGAAAGAATCTTCACCAACAACCTTTCTTTCATAAAGAAAGCTTGACCAAAGAAACATGATTATTTTTGCTGCGCAAAAACAATGAAAATGTTGGCTACGATGGATGAAAACTTTAAAAAGCACTTGATTCTTCGATTATCTGATCATGTATGCTTTTATATCCTCAGATTATTTTATTGGTAAAGATGAAGATAGAAGAGATAAGAGAGGATTTCCCGATATTGAACACGGGAGTAATATACCTGGATAGTGCAGCGACGAGTTTGACGCCCGAGCCGGTTTTGGATGCGGTATTGGACTATTACCGGAATTACAACGCAAATGTAGGTCGAGGTGTGCATCGATTAGCTCGTATGGCATCACAGCGCTATGAAGATGCACGCAGTAAGGTAGCAGGGGGGATCGGTGCCGAATCGCAGGAGCTTATCTTTACAAAGAATACTACGGAAGCCATAAATATAGTGGCTTCTGGTATGGGGTTGAAGAAGGGTGATAAAGTCATAACCAGTTTATGGGAACACCATTCCAACCTCTTACCGTGGATACGAGCAAAGAACGAATTGGGTATAGATTTAGAAGTGGTGAAACCCAGTACTGCGAGTTCAGAAGCCACGCTCGAAGCATCTGATTTTGAGGCTGTTATAGATGAAAAGACGAAACTAGTGGCGATAACGCATGTATCTAACGCGCTTGGTTCAATAATGCCGATAGAAGAAATATCGAGAATGTGTGATGATAATAACGCACTTTTACTTCTTGACGCTGCGCAGTCAGTACCACATATGCGAATAAATGTAAAGGAGCTGGGTTGTGATTTCCTCGCCTTCTCAGGGCATAAGATGCTCGGACCTACGGGCACCGGTGCTTTATACATCAAAGCGGAACTTATGACTGAAATGGAGCCACTTACGGTCGGTGGTGGCATGGTAGAAGATGCCTCGTTCGTTGATTATCGCCTGAAAGGCGGGTATGAGGAATTTGAAAGTGGTACGCCAAACATAGCAGGAGCGATAGGTCACGGTGCAGCCGTTGCGTATTTAGAGAAGATAGGGCTGGAGAAGGTAAAATCATGGGAGGATAAACTGGCAAAGCTGCTTATAGATGGTTTGCAAGACATACCCGGAGTCGAAATTTACGGCTATGGCTCTGATGCCTTTAGAATTGGTGTGGTATCTTTTAATCTGAAGGGGCAGACCCCAAATGAAGTTGCTTTACTTTTGGACAAAGAAGCGGGCATAGCTGTGAGGTCGGGGCATCACTGCTGCATACCGTTGATGGACTATCTTGGGCCAGGTGCAGAGGGAACAGTAAGGGCCTCGGTGTATTTGTATAATACGGAAGAAGAAGTGGAGCGGTTTTTAGATGTTTTGGCACGAATAAGTAACGGCGGCGTATTTGTATAGCTAAATAAAAAAACCACAAGATTTCACGAGATTAACACAAGAACTTGGATTATTAGGGTATAAAGTAGTTAATAATGTACTGAAACTATGTTAATAATATTCTTTTTCTTGTGGAAATCTGTGTAATCTTGTGGTTATAAAAAGGAGCTAAACAAATACCAATTATTATTTATCCAGTTCATAATGCACCACCGAGATGCATTGCGAAGCGAGATAAGCGATAGTGCCAAGCGAAATCTTCTCGTGCTCAAAACGCGCAACAAAAGCATCTTCTTCTTTCGGCAGTCCTTCGTGGTCGCCGAGGATAAACACCGGATTCGCTTTTAGTTTTACGCTTGCTATGTCTATGCCGTTCTCATGTAATATGTAAAAGGAGTTCCCTTCAGAAGCCAACTTCTCAATCAACTGCTGAAAAGTGAGTTTGCGTATGCGTATCCCCGGATTCTTCCTCTTTGATGCCAATGTTTTCTTTATCCATGCCGCTATGTTTCTTTCATCCGGAGATACACCTCTCAATCTGTCCCCGTAAAAGGAGATGACCACGGGTGGGTTGGGAGTACCACAGGCAACTACATGTATGCATGTATCCCTTCTCAAATCATGGCTTATCCAAAGAGCGTTGCAAATACATCTCGCAACAAGGTCCATTCTACCTCCGCTACCGGGTAGATCGTCTAAAGTGAACTCAGGAGATGTTACGGCTTTACTTGCATATAGGATAAATTGTTTCATTCTTAGCTTATATTAGTTTGAGAGGTTATTTACTGCTTCACAATCTCATAAGCAACCTCTTGCGCCTTCTCCTTTATCTCTTCTTCTCCTTTTACCTTCCGCTCCTCCATTAAAATCTCACCATCGCATATCACGGTATCAACACAGCTCCCGTTTGCAGAATAGACGATATTCGAGATAAGATTATGGTTTGGCACAAGATTCACATTCTTTAAATCCAGCAGGACAACATCTGCCAGCTTCCCCTCGGCGATTTCTCCTGCGTTTATCCTGAACATTCGTGCTGCGTTACCTGTTGCGAGCCCAAAAGCTTCCTTCGCCGGCATGCATGTCGGATCGCCGGAATACACCTTATGAAGCAAAGAAGCTATCTTCATCTCTTCAAACATGTCAAGGTTGTTATTAGAAGCGCAGCCATCGGTACCCAGTGCGATATTGGCGTATAGACCGAGCCTTTTCAGCTCATCGTATTGCTTTCTTCCCGCTGCTAATTTCATATTCGATGTTGGATTATGAACTATTTTCACATTGTGCTTCTTCAGCAACTCCATCTCGTGTCTGCTGAGATGAGTGCAATGGCAGGCTATGGTCCGTGCGCACAAGAAATCGAGCTCATTGAGGTATTCCACTGGTCGCATACCGTGCCGCTTTATACAATCTTCTACCTCTGTCTTAGTCTCTGACAAGTGTATATGAACCAGAAGGTCATGCTTTTCTGCGAAATCCCGCACCCAGCATAGGCTGCTCTCAGAAACGGTGTAGATCGCATGCGGGCCCAGAGCGAAGATAATCCTCTCCGGTAGTTCTTTACTTTCCTTGTATAAAGCTTCATTTCTTATTATCTGCTCTTTTGACTTTTCTTCATCGAACCCATCTATGAAAACTGCGGATAATGCCGCTCTTATTCCAGACTCTGCAACCGCTCTCGCACTGCCTCGCCAGTGCCAGTACATGTCGTTAAAGAAAATTGTGCCGGATTTTATCATCTCCAAACATGCGAGCTTCGTACCCCAATAGACATCATCTTCCGTAAGCTTTCGCTCTACCGGCCATATCTTCGTCTCGAGCCATTCCTGAAGCGGCATGTCATCGGCATAGCCGCGCAGTAGAGTCATTGCCGCATGTGTATGCGCATTGAAAAGCCCAGGAATTGCCGCCTTATCCGTGCCATCAATCACAAATTCCGCCACCTGCTCTTTACTAGCTTCGCTTATCGCTTCTATTACATTACCCTCAATGTAAATATCTCGCGCCCGACCGCCCAAGAGCACGTTCTTTATCAGGATTGACATAGTTATACTATACTATTGATTTGGCAGCTTTTATCCTTTCTCGTATTTGTATAGCTAACTAAAAAAACCACGAGATTTCACAAGATTAACACAAGAACTTGGGATTAATATTTATGGCAT
>QBUN01000294.1 GCA_013180565.1 Candidatus Methanophaga sp. GoMg3.2
TCTTGGTATGTTTAAATAGAATAGACTTACAAATCCCCTTAACCGAACACGCATGGCACGAACTCTAAGAAGCCGAAAACAGTTAGGATTTTTGAAAAACTGTCCCTGTGCCTCTAACATGTGCCCGACGGATATATTAAATAGGCGGATGGTATTTGTTTGCCAGTTGGCTTACTTGACGGATGGAGTTCCAAGTCATTATACATCTGAACAGCCATCAATTCCATCTTACAGCTTGCATCTTGTATTTTCAGCCGTAGCCATGTAGTGTTTATATACCCCTAACCCCCTTCTATTATAAACGCTTGTTTCCCTGCAGTAGTAATAGGCAATGAGATAAGCGATATAAAAACAAATAGGGGGTGATAAAAAGAAAATGTTAGAAGAACTACAAGCTGCATTTATACAAGTTAAGTTTTTCGATACCTTAATGGGGGTAGTTGGAGCGATAATACTTCTGATAATTGGATTGATTCTAGGGCGTGTAGTTGGGAAAGTCGTGCGATTAGTACTTGATAAAATTGGCATTGACACTATGGTGAGCAAAGCAGGTGTGGGTGATAGTATCGAGAAAACGGGATGGAGTATTTCGAAAATTTTTGATGTCGTGGTTAGATGGTTTATATACATCATCTTCATCATGGCAGCCGTAAACGTGTTGAACATACCATATTTGTCCGACTTCATGACTGCGCTTGCGCTATACTTCCCGCGTCTGATCATAGCAGCCATAATACTGGTAGTGGGAATGATACTGATTAGAATCGCCATGAAGTGGATAGATGAAACACTAGGAACCCATAAGATTCTTCTCGCTGATATAATAGCACCGGTGCTTAAGGTGATCATGGTAGTAGTAGTGCTTGTATTAGCGATGGAGCAGTTACTCATCAACATGCAAATCATATACACGTTCCTCGTTCCGTTAGCATGGGGTATTGGAATAGGCGTTGGAGTCGCTATAGGTATCTCAGTGGGCTGGGGCGGCAGAGAGACCGTTGGCGAGTATATGCATGAAAAACTAGAAGAAGAAAAGAAGGAAAAATAGATATAAGTTATAATCGCAAAAAATATGGCTGAGGACGTGTCATTCTTATTTATGACCTCTCTCAGCTACTTTTTTACCTCTCACCACATTTGAAATTCAAGGAACTACTATTATGCCCGAGCATAATCCCTTACCCACCAATTCTTCTTTAAAATCGGTTAAATCACTGTCGTTCGTTACTATCGGGGCTCCGGTCTTCTTTGAGTATGTTAATAATGCCATATCTATATCGGAGGGATAAGGCACTCTCGTCCTCTTCTTCCTCTTGTGTTCCTCCATCTTTAGCGTTCCATTAAGCGACAGATAAAAATCCTTCACCTCTCTTATCTCTCGTTCGTCCGGGTGATAATCAATTACTTTAAACCATGCCTTATTTTGTAGACGTTTAATCTTTTCCTCCGTCTTCCGTGCTAATCTTAGCCGAATCCTACTGGATATTTTCACTCTTTCGGGAAGTCCGATCAAGCTTTTTGTTTGGGGGTCATCACAAAATTCGTCAACTATTTTCGCTATGCCCTTATCAAAGATCTCCGCCATCGCCCCTGAGATCGTTTCAATTTCAAAACCGTCAGTTACAAACTGTTCTGTAAGTGTTTGGATCCTATTCGTAAAACCCATAACTCTAATAATTACTCTCCTTCCTTTTATTTTCTCTTCGTGCATAAAACAATAATAAATTATCAAATTAGTATCATATATGACTCTTTTTTGTGCTTCCGATCCCGAACCCATTTGTTATTCCTCAATAAGAGCGGACAAATCTATGTCGTCATCGAACAACGCAGGTAAGACATTATATTCCACACATGCCTTTTGGGCCAGTTCAAAATCTTCTTTTATATCGTTCAAGCAGAAATACCCTAATACCTTCTGATTACCTCGTGTAAGCTCTTTTAATGTCATGATTTTCTTAAGGTATCCGTTAATGATGGCTAATAAGTTATCCTTTTGAATATCGTCCAAATTTTCCCGCTTTAACACCAGCAGGCAATAATCTATCGAACCGCGTATGAAAAGCGAATTCCCATTTGATTCAAATTGAGAGAACTCATTCAATAAGAGCTCAATCTCTGAGAGTAGCTGCTTTTTTATTTGCTCGTGTTCCTTGCGTGGTTTCGAGTTCATATACCTATTATCTCTTAACGTTAGCAGAGGGAGGGAAATATATTTTTCTAAAATATGGTCAAATGATCTTCGTACTTCTACTGGTACCGACTTAATAAAATCATCAACCTGTTTTATTCCATCATCTGTAATTTCAAAGACCCAGCCATTTTCAAAGGATACCTTTATATATCCCTGTTCTCCAAGAGCTATAGCATCCTGTTTTATGCATGAACAGCAAGGCCCGTAATAGTCGTCAACAAAGATATACTCAATTGGCGCTTTGCCATCCACTTTTGCAAGGTACAGATACTTCTGAAGCTCAAAACTGTTACAAATACGTTTTAGTCGATATAACGCATATAAAATAGACCAGAATTTTGGTAATCCTTCCTCCGCCACTTTTCACCTCGCCCGCCTAATTGATCTCATGGCTACATCCTGCTTTAAAGTAGTAGTATATATATAGGTTATTTAATATTTTCTATTTTTTTTTTGGTATTTCTTTACGCCTTCCTTATAGAGGTCATTGCCATAAATATCATTTATTACGATAACCGGAAAATTTGTGACTACTAATTGGCGAATAGCTTCGGTACCAAGGTCCTCGTAAGCAATGATCCTGACTTTTTCTATTGCTCTTGCTAATAGCGCTCCTACACCGCCAGTAGCGCCAAAATAAACACATTTGTAGCTTTTCATTGCCTCGATAACTTCCGGACTGCGGTTACCTTTACCGATCATCCCTTTTAAGCCTTTCGCCATCAATGCCGGCGAATAGACATCCATCCGACCACTTGTGGTAGGACCAGCCGAGCCAATGATTTGACCGGGTTTTGCAGGTGCAGGACCGACATAGTAAATTATCTGCCCTTCTATATCAAAAGGAAGTTCCTTATCTTCTTCTATAAGAGCTACTAATCTCTTATGTGCTGCGTCTCGGGCAGTATAAATAACGCCATTGATAAATACGCTGTCGCCGATATGCAACTGCTCGAGGTCCTCTTCAGTTAACGGCGTAGTAAGCTCAACTTCCATATTAAATTAAAATTAAATCGTCACCTCCTTATGTCTGGCAGCATGACAATTTATATTTATTGCTACCGGTAAACTGGCGATATGACAGGGCTGCATTTCAATGTGAACGGAAAGAGCAGTAGTACTACCGCCAAGTCCTGCGGGACCAATACCAAGGTAATTAATTTCTTCCAGCAGCTCATCTTCCAGAGCTGCCAATTCAGTATCCGTGTTCTGACTTCCAAAAGGACGTAATAACGCTTTTTTAGCCAGTAGAGCTACTCTTTCAAAAGTTCCGCCTATGCCTACTCCCACTACAATTGGCGGACAGGGATTGGCACCTGCACTTTTTACTGTTTCGATAACGAATTTCTTCACGCCTTCTATTCCTTCCGAAGGGCTAAGCATTTTAATTGCACTCATATTCTCGCTGCCACCGCCCTTCGGGCAAAATATAATTTTTAGTTTATTGCCCGGGACAATATCGGTGTAAATCATAGCAGGAGTGTTATCGCCGGTATTCTTCCGTGTAAAAGGATGACAAATGGATTTCCTGAGATAGCCTTCTTTATAACCTCTTCGGACTCCTTCTTCTATTGCAGCATACAAATTTAAATTACCGCCTGTTATTTCTAGTTCCTCTCCTAGTTCCAAAAAAACTATTGCTGTGCCGCAATCCTGGCATATAGGGACTTTCTCTTCTGCTGCAATCTGAGCATTCTCTAATATTTGTGCCAGTACGATACGGCCTAAAGGCGATTTCTCCTCAGATCGTGCCTTCCTTAAAGAGTTCAGCACATCTTCGGGCAGGTAAAAATTCGACTCTTGACAAAGCTGAGCCACTACCTCTATCACCTCGGAATAATGTATTTGTCTCATTTTAGTTTAGCCGCTCCTGCCTTATTCAATAAGAAGGGATGAGTTTTTCCTTCATTAATAGTGAAGTTGACTTCTGGGCATTACTAATTATAGATTCTGCTTTATGATACAACTCGTTGGAACTAATGTTCAATCTCGCGACGCCATCTTTTTGAGCTTGTAAGCCAACAGCCACTGCTTCCTCTACAAAAGCTTCTGACTCTCCCATTGTAGGTATGATATAGTCCTCATTAATACCGCGTTTCTGTGCAACCAGTGCCAGAGCATTGGCTGCTGCTATACACATCTCGTCTGTTATGGTTTTAGCGCGTACATCTAAAGCACCGCGGAAAATGCCGGGAAATCCTATTGAATTATTTACTTGATTTGCAAAATCCGAACGTCCGGTAGCAACTATTTCCGCGCCTGCTTCTTTTGCCTCCTGAGGCCAAATCTCCGGTACGGGATTCGCGCAAGCGAAAACGATCGCTGCTTCGTTCATTGTATTTATCCAATCGGGTTTAATAACTCCTGGGCCTGGCTTAGAGAGTGCAAGACAGACATCAACATCTTTTAAAGCTATATCCATTCCTCCTGTTATTCCTTCCGGATTAGTAATCTGGCACAATCGCCATTTATCGCGATAATCATCTTTTCGCTCTTCGATGTCCTTTCGTCCAGGATGAAGTATTCCTTTACTATCTGCAACGATACAATTACGTGGTTTAACACCAACGGAGAAGAGCACACGAGAAATAGCAACATTTGCTGCTCCGGCACCGATAAAAGCAATTCTTGCATCTTCCAGCTTTTTGCCTACTATTTTTAGCGCGTTTGTTAAGCCTGTCAAAGTGACTGCTGCTGTTCCCTGCTGATCGTCATGCCAGACGGGAATTTCCATCTCTTCTCTTAAAGTATCGAGAATTTGAAAACACTTGGGATTTGCTATGTCTTCCAGATTGATACCGCCAAAAGAAGGCTGCAGCCACTTAACCGCCTGAATAATCTCTTCTGCTTTTTTCGTGTCAAGACAAATGGGTATCGCATCTACACCACCCAAATATTTGAACAAAAGTGCTTTTCCTTCCATCACTGGTAATCCCGCTTCCGGACCTATGTCACCCAAGCCTAAAACGCGGGTGCCGTCTGAGATGACCGCCACGGTATTCCATTTATTTGTCAGCTCATACGCTTTCTCTTTTTCTTTCTCTATTATTTTGCAAGGTCCCGCAACACCGGGAGTATAGTAAACAGCGAAGTCATCTAAGCTGTGAATAGAACATTTAGGCATTATTTGTATTTTGCCTGCGTAAGACGAATGCTGTCTTACTGCTTCCATTTGCAGTTTCTCCGTCTTTTTCACTCCTTCCTCTTCTATTAATTCTGAATTGTTCTTCTTTACTTCATTTTCCATCGTTTATACTTTCCTGCTACTCTAGCAGATATAACTACGAGCTCATGCATTATAAAATAAATCTTGAACGGTCGACAAAAGATTTGCTTGATTTCTATTCAAGTTGTGTGTGCCGATATAATTTACGGTTTAAGATTTGCTTTTACTTCCCTTACCACCTTTTTAGTTTCATCCAATGCAGAATCTTTTATGTATCCATCAAGTACTGGTACTTCAATCTCCATTTCTATGCCTGCTAATCCGGATATTAAGGAAAGCCACGCATAGGGCAAGATCTTTTCATTGTAACCCGAAGCAATCAAATCTATCTCCTTTCCATGACATATTTCTGCCATCTCTCTTACCTCCTCCCCTATCATCCTGAACCCTTTTATTGGCAACCCTAACTGAGTGAGCTGGTCATTTAGATATGGGTCAGAGCCGCCATTCCTAACGATAATCTGTGGCTCAAATTCTTTTGCCTGCGGTTGAACAATCTCATCAAAAACTAATTTGTAGGACTCGTAGCCAGCATCCACGGGCATAGGAACATTTACTGTGTATCCATTCCCCTCTCCCTCTCCGATTTGATTAGCAAAGCCTGTCCCAGGGTATATTGTTCTTGGGTCCTGATGTAGATCAATGAACATTACTCTTGGATCGTGATAAAAGTATTCGGAAGTTCCATTCCCGGCATGAGCATCTGTGTCCAAAATCAAGATTCGCTTTAGATCGTATTCCTGCATCAGATATTTTGCGGTATATGCGACATCGTTATAAAGGCAAAAACCTTCGCCAAAAGCGGGTTTAGCGTGATGTAGCCCTCCACCTATTGACACAGCTTTCTCAAATTCGCCGCTTTCTACCAGATCCACTGCTTTTTTTGCCTGTCCAATGATAAGCCTGGCCGCTTCTTCTACCTTCCCTGGCTTTCCAACAGGTCTGTTGTCTGCACTATGGAACAGGTAAAATCGCCCATCATAATCAAAGCCCAAATTCGCAGCTTTGTAGTAATCCCTTGTAAAGTCTATATACTCCTTTTCGCAGATAAAAAGTAGGTCTTCATCCTTCGCCTTTTCTGTACCAATGATTTGATAAATCTGCTCGCTTACATTTTCCGTCAAGAAACGATGAAACATTAAATACCGCTCTCCCCTAATCGGATGCCCTGCACCAAAATCATATTCCTTTAAGTCATCCTTATACAAAATCGCTAATTTTGATCGCATGTTTTTTCTCTTAATGTATGTTATTTAAAAGCCATCTCTGAAAATAAAATAAATTATTGACACAGATTAACACAACACTTTTTCTTTTTACAAAAAGAAAATTTAGCCTGTGCTAAAAGAAAAACAAATAAGTTCTTTT
>QBUN01000293.1 GCA_013180565.1 Candidatus Methanophaga sp. GoMg3.2
AATTATCCGCTTGAAGTTTTCTTCCTCTTCGCTCCAGAAAACATCAATGCGGCTATCGGACTTATCATGCCTCTCTATGCTACATCTGGGAGCTCCCTCAGCCCTTTATGAACAACATAGCAGTGGGGGTTGAGTTTATAGACATGTTTAACAGTTCTACTCTTATTCCAAACTAAACCCGGTAGCGAGCTATATTGCGGTTACTCTAACCTTTCTCGAATTAATACTTCTTTCCCCATTTTAGATACTTCCGTCACACACAAAAGTGTCCTACTTCCATACCAAACATAACCATTAATCACTAAGACCACAAGATTACACAGATTTTCATAGGAGAACAATATTAATTGGAATGAAGAGTTAGGTTTAGGATATAGCTATATCCGAAAAGATAATCATTGGTTTGAGAAGTTAGAAGATTGGGAGAACAAGGTTAAAGTACTATACGACTTGAACCCGGGAGTAAAGCTGATCCTTTCCGGTTCAGCATCGT
Organism: Candidatus Methanophaga sp. GoMg3.2; assembly: GCA_013180565.1. Next base: position 494 of record QBUN01000293.1, read on the forward strand.
TAAATTTAATCTCTTTCACGCGATTTGGGACGGCATAAGAATACAATAAGGAACGCTTTGAACTATTTAGAACTCTCTTTTCTGATAAAACGAGTTAGCAATTTGAGAGGGAGCTTTTTGAGTACGAGTAGAAAGAACAGAAAAGCATACCCTTTACATCCTTCTCTCTCGTTGAGCAAGGATGAGGATATGAATTTTGAATGCTTGATCAGGAGTGAGACAAACGCGGAATTTTACTGGCGACAACAAAGTTACGAGGTGGATTTTGTTCTGAAGAACGAGAAAGTAATCCCGATAGAAGTAAAAAATAAGGAGAGAATAACTAAAAGGGATTTGAAGGGCTTACTTAAGTTCTGCTCAATCGCGGAAATAAAGGAGGGGCTTGTTGTTAGCCGTGGTGTTGATGAAAGAAGCATAGAGGCAGACGGAGTTAGAATAGAAATAGTGCCGGTAAGTAGATTTTTATCTGTGCAGAAATACTATGAGTGTGGCGAGCAAAATTCATAATATCCAGTTGGTGCAAATCCAACCTGAGGAAAGGTTAGCGGTTGAGTTTGGAATGAAGGTGGGACACTCAGGCACATCACTATGTTATCAAATACGCTCGATTGGATATAACACTTTTTATTACAAAATTCGATTTTAATACCATGTAACCTCATAAGCCAATTAGTCATAGTATATCGGCCGCTTGCGGTAAAGTGGAGCGACCGATATACCTTTATGAACTGCTAACTACCTGCCCTCATGCCGTTGAATTAACTCACTATCCGGCATGATAAGTCCTATTTCTCTCGAAATTATCCGCTTGAAGTTTTCTTCCTCTTCGCTCCAGAAAACATCAATGCGGCTATCGGACTTATCATGCCTCTCTATGCTACATCTGGGAGCTCCCTCAGCCCTTTATGAACAACATAACAAGGGGTGTTGTGTTTATAGACATGTTTAACGGTCCTACTCTTATTCCAAACTAAACCAGGTAGCGAGCTATATTACGGTTACTCAAACCTTCCTCGAATTAATACTTCTTTCTCCATTTCAGATACTTCCGTCACACACAAAAGTGTCCCACTTCCATATCAAACTTAACCATTTAATATTTACTACATCGAGAAGAGTACATCAGGGCATTTTGACAAAATAAGATTTTTATGACCACGCTTTAGTATAGTTCGATGAACAATGGAGTTAAAGGTCTTAGATATAGAAAATGCGGTCGGTGAGCTAAAAGAGTTCCATGCGGGGCTTCACCGTTTCTTCATGACAAAAACGCGGTACGTAGCAGGACAGGCATTGCAGTATTCACAGGGGCTTTTATTTGGATCCGAGCGGAAGAATATGACCAATATGGAAACGACAGTTCCAGACAGTGACCATCAAGCGCTCCAGCATTTCCTCTCCAATTCGCAATGGGATGAAGAAGGCGTTATCACGGAGATTCAGGAAAGAATCAGCGAGTTGATTGGGAACCCTGCTCACGGTTCTTTACATTTTGATGAATCCGGGTTTCTTAAAGATGGTGCGCACTCCGTTGGCACAAAGAGGCAGTACTGCGGGAGATTCGGGAAAGTGGATAATTGTCAGGTTGGGGTGTTCCTGGGATATGCCGTGCACAGCTATCGCGCGCTGATGGACAAGAGAATATACCTTCCCCGCGGTTGGGCGGAGGATCCGGTTCGCAGGGGGCACTGTGGTGTTCCCGCGGAGGTGACATTTAAAACAAAGGCGGAGCTTGCGTTAGATATGCTGTCAAAAGCAGAAGAGAGGGGCGTTCCGTTCGCCTGGGTTGGTATGGACTGTTTCTACGGGCAGCAGCCCTGGCTTCTCGAGCAGCTCGAAAGTGAAGAGACCTTATATATAGCGGATATCCCAAATGACACGCGAGTATGGCGGAATTGTCCGAAAGTTGAAGTACCAGAGCGCAAAGGGAAACGAGGACCTCAGCCATGGCGGGAGAGAGTTGTCGAAGGAGAACCAGAGCCAATTAAAGTGAGGGAATTAGCAAAAGAGATTCCTGAGGTGGAAAAGGAACGCATTTTTCTGAGAGATACCGAAAGGAAAGAGTTATGGTGCAACATGGTGTGTTTACGTGTGTATCCAGTTCGTGATGAGCTACCGGGACCTGGGTCATGGCTTATAATCCGATGGGACGACAACGGAGAGGTAAAGTACCAGTTGTCAAACGCACCTGCGAATACAAAGATAAAAAGGCTTGCAGAGATGTCATGCAGTCGCTACTGGATAGAAAGGGCGTTTGAGGATGCAAAAGGGGAATTAGGGATGGCAGATTATGAAGTGAGAGGCTGGTTGGGCTGGCATCATCACATGACGATGGTCCTGTTGGCAATGCTTTTTCTATTGATTTTGCACCTGAAATGGAAGGGTAAAGCGCCATTACTGACAATACAGGATGTTAGAGAGATCTTGGAGGTCGTACTGCCACGGAAAGTGGTAACAAATGAAGAATTGCTGAAAAGGATAGAAAGGAAGCATAAAGCGAGGGAATCTGCAAGGAAGTCGCATCATAAGAGAAATAGTAAACCAGGCTAAGACGGTTTTTAACGCTCTTGGAAGCAATCTGGGCACGATTAGCTTGGGCTCTCTCATGATTTCGGATATTTATGCCCGTTTCTACAATTAATCCTGTATGAATTGATATTCGTGGTGTCTGGTTTGGTATACTGAAGATTTTTTTTGCCGTGTAGTAAATTAGGTGGTTGCATGGGAGAAAAGGTTATATCGCTTCTAATATATAATGTGACAAAGTCAAGTTAATTTGACAATGTCAAATTAAATAGTAGGTCCCTAAAAGATAGACGGAGATGAAAGATGTTGAAAAAGAGTGAATCGGGGAGATTGGAAGTTGAAGCCGAAGTTGATGAAGAGATGAAGGAGAAGATGAAGAGTGTAGAGTTGCCTGGCTTATCACTAAATATAAGGGGGAAAGAAGAATGAGTGTGAAAGGTTTATTTTCTACTTTTTCGATTATTCTACTTTTATCAGCCCTTTTAGCCATTGGAATTGCATCTGCTCAAGATGTATTGAGGCTTGATGAGCATAGATCATACGTCTGGACAGAGACCGGAGAGAAGATACCCTATGTAGATTTTTTAAATACCGATCAATTTGAAGGTGATGTACTTGAATTTCGTATATATGTTAGTAAAACAGGGGTCCCGATTCCGGATAATTATGTCTTAGAGCTGAGGACGAATATGGATAAGCTAAGAGTTTGGAAGTTTGGCGATGATATTTATTATCATTCTGCTAGCGTGATTGTTTGGCAGGGTAAGAATGAGCATGCTTATCCATTTCCATCACCGATTATACTAACAGGTGTGGTTCCCGAGCCGATAAGGCAAGTAAAAGAACCAGGTTTCGAGAAATACAACATTGAGGGAATAGGAAAAGATGAAGTATATGTTGAACTAACCGTTGGAACGTCACGAGATGGTGCGACATTAGAGACAATACAGCAAAAATTGAGCCCGTCAATGAAGTTCTTTTCAACGGATGAAGGAATAAAGGCTGCAAAGAGAGAGATAGAGAAAAATTTGGAAGAGGCAAGGGGTAAGATTGGTAGAACTGATTTGGAGGAAGATATATGGGGGTTATATGAAAAAGGACATCCGGGTTGGGCATCTAAGTTATCGGCGCATTATAAGGAGCTAATAATGGAAAGATTTGAGAATTATTTTGCAGAAGAAGAACCAACTGAATTTTGGGTAGAGGTAAGCAACCCAGCCGGGGCATACATATGTAATGACACTGTTGACATCACTTTTGGTAGAAATCTCAAGCATGGAGATAAAGTAGATGCTGTCAAGTATCTCCAGATTGTTCTAAATGCCAACCCAGCAACCCAGGTGGCAGTTGATGGGCCTGGTTCTCCTTGCCATGAAACCAACTACTTTGGTGAGCTAACAGAAGCAGCAGTAATTAAATTTCAAACATTGCATGAAGGACTAACGCAAAGTGGCGCGCTAGACGAAGCCACAAGAGCGGAACTTAACAAATTGTATCTTCCTGTTAAGCATGTTCCTAACGGATGGGTACTTAACGTGACGAACACACATCAAAACGAAGAAATTCAAGACGGATCTGTCTGGTGGGCGGTGGAAGATGTAACTGACGGAATAAAAGGATGGGTGGCGTATCAAAAAATTTCAGATGAGACTAAATATTTAGATGTAGGCGATCAGGAAGAGTTGAAAAACAGGGTAAAGAAATTGAATATGAAAGATGAAAGGATTCCCGTAATCCTTCAGGAGGTTTCAGAACATCGCACAGAGTTTCTACCTGATAATTTCCCACAGGGGATCATATTGGCTATGGCAATACAGGAGTCAGGTGGGGAAGGTTTTGATAATGAAATTGTAGCGCTTACACCCTGGGGGCGCGGGATTATGCAGATTGATACTGATAACTATGTGGGTGCGGGGAGTGGAATAAGATGGTACAACAATGGAGCTGTTGATTATTGCCGGGGTAAGGAAGGGGAAGGGCACGGATGCACTTGTAGTGCAGGTATATGTTACTGTGACGCATGCAAACACTACTATACCAACACAATCCAGGGAATAGAGGCAAACATAAAGGACGGCTTAGGTGCACTGAAGGATAAGTATAAGAATAGTAATTGTTGCTACAATAGAGGTGAAAATGCAGAATGGGATGAGGTTGAAGGATTATACAGAGAAGAGATGGGGGAGGGCGTAATTTTTTATAGTAAGAATGAGGAATGCGAAATATATGATAGCAAAATAGAAAAAATAGGAATAAACAATATAGAAATGTCTTGCGATGATTTCAAAGTTATTGATACCGTCTGGAGATACAATTGTCGGGAAATATATAGCGGAGAACGATGTGAAAAAAGCGATTATTTAAGATGTGTTGCCGACAAGCTTAATGAAATTAAGCGTACCTTTGGGTACGAGATGCCCAACAAGGATACATGGATTGAGCGTCTTAAGGCGGTGAGCCGTAGCGCCTCGGTAATGAAGAAGATCAAGTGAGCAGAAGTGTCACCACGGATTAATACTTTCAACCTGCTAAACGAATGTTGCCCCGTAATGGTGATTCCTTTTTCGTTTATTAACGTCTCTCTCAATCTAAAAATTGTTGCATTTGGAAGCTTGTTAAACCGGAAGCGCCTATTGGAGAAATTTGGTATTGCTATTGTGGTTTTGTTTGTGGTGTCTATTTTGTCGGGGTTATTTGCTCCCTCTGTAATGGTCGTAAGACCTCCTCCTACTCTACTATGAAAAGACTAGCCGCCTCCTTCATTGGTTTGGCGTCGGCGGCTGCATTTGTCCGCAAACAAAGAGCATATAACCCCTTTTGTCTTTAGCCTTTTGCTTTTTTTTCGAGCTGTCCGACTCAGAGAAAATGCCCACTATAAAGGTTATTTGACCCGCAGACTTAAGCATCAACTCGTCGCATTGAGTCTATTTAAAATAAATTAGTCTTCGTTTTTTCCAAATATCATGTGTGTGTGTTTAGTATCCCAGTGAAAAGCGAAAATTGCTTTTGCGTACCTTCGTATTACCAATAATGCGAAAACGATCAGAGTCGCCTTGCATACATCTTCCACGCAGCCGTTTCCTTATCCGGATCCAACTCACTAGGCGCTTCAAAATGAACTGCCTTTACGATTTTAAATTGTTTACTAAAAAGTGCTCTCAGTTCTTTCTCGGTAAAGAAATGGTGTGGTAGGACTCCATCTACACTGTCAGTATTTATCCTTGTGTTTGGTTCAATTTCCGTTCCCGTCAGATATTTTGGATGGTTTGTTGAAATGGCCACTAAGAACAGGAACCCCCCTTTTCTTAATATCCTGTGTATTTCGGATATTGCCACTTTTATTTCCGCTATCGTACCATGCTGAAGGACATGGTTACAGATAACAGCATCAAAAAAACCAGCTTCATAAGGTAGGGACGTCATATTGCACGTTTGAAAGTCAACTGTAGGTAGTGCTGCCATCGCGAGTTCTAAGGCCGCTTCTGACGAGTCGCAGCCATAAATTTTGAATCCCTCCTCGAGCAGATAAGCCGTATGCCTTCCTGTTCCGCATCCCAAATCAAGAACAGTTCTCACACGCTCGTGTTTAAAGAAATTAACCGCTTCGATTACAGTTTCCGATGGCTCTTTTTGTAATATTCCACGCTCTTCAT
>QBUN01000414.1:0-3695 GCA_013180565.1 Candidatus Methanophaga sp. GoMg3.2
GTACGCTCAAAAAGCAGGGTGCCGTATAGGATAGCGGTAGCTATCGATAAAAATCAGAAAAAATGGGAAATTGTGCAGTTAAGGAAAGAAAAAAACCTAAAAATCCGGTCAAAATCGAAAATAAGGTAATAATTCTTATGGGATTCTTTAAAAAGAAGTAAATCAAAATTCTCAGATGAGTATACGAAGAATGGGTTTTACTACAAAACGCTACAGAGAGAAATATGGACGTAATTATCGTTTGCCACACGGAATTTGGCTTGGTAAAAAATAAAGAAGTTGTAGGGGACAAAAATGCCGTTGATGGCATTAAAACTGGAGTTCCAAACTTGATTAAGGTGGCGGATAAATACAATGCTAAAATAACTTTCGCCGTGTGCCCAGAAGTTGTGAAATATTTCCCAATGGATATAAAACATGAGGTGGGGTTGCATATCCATCCTGGATGGCGGGAATTTAAAATTCAGGGGGTTAAATTCTATGTTGGTGATGCATATCTAAAAGAGCACTGCAATCAGTCTATAAATTCTACTGTTCTGAGAGATTATCCTTACAAAGAGCAATTAGATATGATAAAAACAGGAAAAGATCATCTTGAAGATATTTTTGGAATTGTGCCTAAATCTTTTGTTGCTGGCAGATGGGCTATTAATAACGACACGGTTAAAGCACTGATAAAATCGGAAATCACGCATGAATGCTCAGCTCCAGCACATTCAGAAGTCAATCATTACGATTGGTCAATGCTTCCCAGAATTTGTATGCCCTACCATCCAAGTTAAAAAGAGTATCAGGAAAGAGGTGACTTACCTTTACTAATTGTTCCAATCTCTCAAATGTTTCCTGTTGGAAACGTAAATCCAGAACGTGTACCCTCAGTTGGATTGTCTTGGTTAAAAGCATGTTTTTTGGAGTATTACAAACAAGATTTACCTTTATTCCATATCTGTCTGCATTCGCCTTGCATGACCGACCCCTACTTTATGTCTGCGATGGATGATTTTTTAAAGTTTATATCAAAGCATAACAATGTCAACTTCAAATTTGCCTCAAAGATAGAAGAATACGGTGAAGTGAATCCAACAATTAATATATTGACTTATTTATTTGCAGTTAATGGGCATATTATAAAAACATATTCAAAGGCGATAAGGTGAAGGATATTGGGTGAAACGAAATGAAGGATTTTATATTTAGACTATTTATAAAGCTCATCACCTTCGGCTACGAAAGAATATTCCATGAGAAGATGAGCGATGAAGTTGAAAAATTCTTTAAAAATCTTTCTTATGTAGGACTTGGAACGATCATCGCCACGATATTCTCTTTTACTTTCAACATTCTTGCTGGTAGAATCTTGGGAGCTTCTGGATATGGAGAATTTACGCTTGTTCAATCGGTTGCAATGTTTCTGTATATTCCAATGATATTAGGATTTGGCACTGCAATGATAAAGTATAATGCGGAAAAAGAAGATTATAATAGACAGCGAAGCATCATATCAACTACTTATATTTTGGTATTCATATTCACAATTGTTTCAATAATTATCTATTATCTGTTTCAATCTCAAATCTCAAATCTGTTTTCTGTATCAGCAGAATTTATTTATTTAGCGGTTGTTTTTGCGGTCTTATTTGTCTTTTACACGCTCACAACAAGCACGCTCAGAGGCTTGCATGAACTGAAGAAGTATGCAATATTTCAACCAGTGTATAGCATCATCTTGTTATCAGCTTTTTTAGTCTTTGTCTTTATCTTTTTTATATCGTTTGAAGCGATGGTATTTTCGATGTGTCTTGCTTATGGAATAACAGGTGGAATTATTTTAGTTTTTATTCGTAAATACTTGAGATTTGAGTTCAATAAGCATTGGGCAGGTAAATTGGCAAGCTACGGTAGTTATGCGATAATTGGTGGGGTTTCATCCGTGTTCTACTCAAATATCGATAAAATACTGATTAACAAATATATGAGCGTTGCGGATGTGGGAATTTATAGGGCTTACAACTACTCAATCATAACGATTCTAATGCTTTTCATCGGCATATTTGTTACCGTTCTCTTTCCTATAGCATCAAAGTATGAGGGTAAAAAGATCATGTTCAAGCGGATTAACAAAATTATACCTTATATAATTATTTTATGTTTACCTCTTATGATTGGTTCGGGATTCATCATTTTAAAATTGTATGGGGGTGAATATACTTTCGATCTGAAGTTGGCATTATTATTTGGAATTGCGGGAATATGTGTATCTATTGGTACTATCTATGGGTGGTTGATGAATTCAGTAGGCATGCAAGGAGTAAAGATTACATCTTTTGCTGCGATAATTTTGGCGTTGGCAAATATATCTTTAAATGTGTGGTTGATACCATTAATAGGGATTGAAGGTGCAATAATCGCAACAATAATCTCATATATTTTATATATTGGTATCGTTCTATCCAAGAGAGGGTATTTGTGTAATTCAGAGGTGACCTAATGTTAGAAATCAAAAGAAAAAGATACCGATTCAAAACAAAGGAAATCTGGTTCAGTGATTATCCTTTTGATGTGGAGGGTTATGACAGTGTAATCTTCCGTGTGTGTAAAAATAAAGTTAATATGAAAGGATTTACTCGTGAGGAGTTTACTACTTTAGTTATCGATTTGACGCGAGATTTGGACGCGATTTGGAAAAATGTGAGTAAATCCTCTTGTAGATATGGAATCAATAGAGCAACAAGAGACGGGGTTAAAATCAAATTAAATCAAAATCTTGAAAAAAATTATGAGATAAATCGTTCATTTAGAGAAAATAAAGGATTACCTTTTGGTTCTGAAAAAATTGAACGTATGAAAAAAAAATGGAACATTATTTGTGACAGAATTTGATGGAGAAATTATCGGAGGTCAATTTTATTTAGAAGATGAAAATAACATAAGATGGTTAGTCGGAGCATCGAAACGGTTAGAAGTGGATAGAAATCAAGCAACATTAATAGGTAATGCGAACAGATTAGTAATTTGGCAGGCGATACAATATGCCAAAGAGAAAGGGATAAAAGAGTTTGATATGGGGGGATATTATACTAGAGAAGCAAAAGATGTACAGAAGGAGAGAATAAATGCTTTTAAAAAGAGTTTTGGTGGAGAATTGGTAACTCATTATATTTACCATAAAGATTATTCAAGGATTTATAAAATTGCTAAGTGGATATATCAATTGAAAGAAGGTGGTATCAAATGAGCAATCAAGAAGAAGAGATAAGGGCAAGAGATGGGCAAGCAGAGGAATTTGAGAATTGGTATCTTCAGAGAGGATATTATTACGATTATGTCGAGAAGAAGACGATACTAAATGCTCTAAATCTAAAGAAAGAAGATGTTGTTTTGGACGTTGGATGCGGAACTGGAAGATTTACAAGGGTAATAGCAAAGAAATGCCGGAAAGTCTATGGAGTTGATTTCTCTCCCAAGAGCCTTGAAGTGTTAAACAGGAAAGCAAGAGAAGAAGAAATACAAAACATAGAAACTTATATTTGCGATATTACTAAACCCTTGCCAATAAAAGAGAAAGTTGACAAAATTGTAAGCGTTCAAGTAATACAACATATTCCTACGGATGCTGAAAGATGTATGACATTGAAGAATTTATATGATCAGTTAATTGAGGGGGGGGGGGGGGACCCAAAATGTGGGGAATTAAA
>QBUN01000414.1:3705-20722 GCA_013180565.1 Candidatus Methanophaga sp. GoMg3.2
TTGCTGACTTTGTTGATAAGCTGGGATGTGTGATTACACTTTATAATTGGGGTTCTCCTTTTAGTCGTGGGCTTTTGAAAGAGGGCAAATTTCCAAATGGTATTTATTATTTGAGATTCAATCCGAATGAGGTGAAGGCATTGTTTAAGAGGTGCGGTTTTAAGGATGTTTCGGTAGGGGGTTGTATTAATTTTAGATGGTATGGTATTTTAAATGGCAATAAATTTTACAAATTGTTTTATCCCATTGCAAAGCTCGACACATATTTATCGAGATTTAGGTTTTCTCGTTCATTCGGGAGCTTTTTGATATGCAAGGGGGTTAAGTAATGATAAAAAAACACATCAGGAATATTTGGGTAAGAATAAGGGGGAATGGCTTTGAAAGAGAATATCATGAAATTAAAAATATAAATAATAGAGATAAGTTACTACAATTTCAAAAAAAGCATCTTAAAGATTTGCTTTTACATGCCTATAAAAATGTACCTTATTATCATCGTATTTTTAAAGATATTGGAATTGTGGATAATGGAACAGTGGATTTATCTAAATTTAATGAAATACCGATACTCACAAAAGAGATAATAAGAGAACATCGTCAAGAGCTTATTTCTAAAGATTATAAAACAAGGAAATGGTATTACAACTCCTCCGGAGGCTCTACTGGAGAGCCCTTAAGATTTATTCAGGATGATGTTTATGCAAAATGGGGAAATGTTGCCTTCTACTACTGGTATATGGATATTCTTGGTGTTGATGAACCAAATGTTAGAAAAACAATTCTTTGGGGTTCTGAGAGAGACTTGTTTCAAGGTGGTCTAGGATTCAAAGCCAAGATTGCCAATTGGCTGACAAATACGGTATTTTTGAATAGTTTTAAGATGTCAGAAGACGATATGGATTATTATATAAAAACTATAAATTCTTACAAACCAGATTTAATAAGGGGGTATGCGGGTTCGTTGTATGAATTATGCAGGTATGCTGAAAAAAACATAGTAATTCATACGCCAAAAATAGTTGTCGGTGCAGCAGAGACATTAGGTGATGAAATGAGGGGAAAAATAGAGACTGTATTTGGAACAAAGTTATACTTCACACCGGTAAAAATTGCGCTTTTTATCAGTAGACCAACAGTGTAGTCTTATTTATAGTCTGTCACCTTTTAGTTAGAGATATAAAGTTTAAGAGGTGAGAGAGATGATTAATATTGACTTCACAGAAGAAGAGATGCAAGCTTTGAACTACGAGCGATTTCACCACCCTGACCCCCATGTACAGCGTAAAATGGAGGGCTTTTGGCTGAAAAGCCAGAAACTGAGCCATAAAGACATATGCCGTCTTACAGGAATCTCTCCAAATACCCTGCGCGGATATCTTCGGGCATATCTAAAAGGCGGCATCGAAGCGCTGAAAGAATTGAATTTTTACAAGCATCAAAGCGAACTGTGCCAGCATACAAAAACTATTGAAGCATACTTCCGCGAACACCCTCCTGCCAGCGTTAAAGAAGCGATGGCTAAAATTGAAGAACTAACAGGAATTCAACGTACCGAAAATCGGGTGAGGGAGTTCCTTAAGTCTATTGGAATGAATCCTCGCAAAGTGGGTACAATTCCTGCTAAAGCAGACCCGGATGAGCAGGAAAGGTTCTTAAAAGAAGAGCTGGAACCCCGTCTCGAAGAAGCTAAATCCGGTCAAAGAGTTGTCTATTTTGTAGATGCTGCACATTTCGTGCTGGCACCTTTTCTGGGGATACTGTGGTGTTTTACAAGACTGTTCATTAAAGCTCCATCTGGCAGGAAGCGATTTAACGTTCTTGGCGCGTTGAACGCTGTAACTCACGAATTGACCACGGTTACTAACGATACGTATATCAACGCTCAGAGTTTTTGTGATTTATTATGGTGTATCGCACGTCTTAACATCGAAGTCCCTATCACCCTCGTTTTGGATAATGTCCGATATCAGAAATGTAAAATTGTTTGGGAGCTAGCGGAATCCCTCAATATCGAATTGCTTTACCTTCCACCTTACTCGCCCAACTTGAATCTTATCGAGCGTCTCTGGAAATTTGTTAAGAAACAGTGTCTCTATTCGAAATATTATTCTGAGTTTAAGGATTTTAAAAATGCTATCACTGGCTGCCTTAATCAGACTGATACCACCCACAAACAGGAACTTGACTCTTTACTTACGCTACGGTTTCAGAGGTTTGAAAAAGCTCAATCTGTGGCGGTGTGAAGTATATATGATTATTATGGCTCAAGAGAGACAAATAATTTAGCTGGAGAGTGCAAAGAAGGTTTGATGAATGTTCTTTAAAATATTCTACAAAAACTATTTAACAATGTGATGCTTCTCGTTGTATGAAAGAGGTAAATAAACATGAAACCCATACATAATAGTCCAAAAATAGTTTTTGTCACTCCCGAGTTTTTTCCAAAAAATGCAGGGGTGGCGAATGCAACATTAAGATTTGCAAAAGCTTTATTGTCTAAAGGATACCGAGTCGAAGTTGTCACTAACAAAAGTAAAAATGATGACAAGTTCGAGGTATATGAAGGAATCAACATTCATAGAATTAATTGGCCAAATATGCCAACAATAGTATTAAAAGTATCTGCTTATTTAGTTATGTCCTTCCGTAAGATTATGAAGATAAGGAGCCTCAGGGCAGATATTGTTTTTGGTGAAACTATAATAGATGGTGGAGTTGCATCGGCACTTGCTGGCAAGTTTTGTAATTGTATTTCTGTGGTGCAAGGGCATGGAACCGATGTTGACAAATTAAACTACAGCGGTTATGAAAGGGTCTTAAATTGGCTTAGTCTTAATCACAACGACATTATTTTAACAACGAACAATGATTTTAAAATAAAGCTTGAAAAATATACAAAGAAAGAAGTATTAATCTTGCCAAATGTTATAGATGGACCAAAAGTAGGAATGTATAGGGGAAAATGTAGAAGAGATCTGCACTTCGATGAAAAATCCTTTCACGTTCTATTCGTAGGAAGACTGATAGAAATCAAGGGAATAAGATATTTAATTCAAGCAATGAAAAGGCTTAAGGATTGTAAATTACATATACTTGGAGGGGGTGAATTGAAAAGTGAGTTAGAAAGTTTTGTTACCGCTAACAATTTAAATCAGAGAATCTTCTTTTATGGAAGGTTTCCAAATGAAAAAGTCTTTGAATTTATGAGAGCTTGTGACGTTCTTGTATTCCCATCAATCAGAGAAGGGCTTAGTATGACAATATTAGAATCAGCATCGGTTGGTCTTCCGATTGTTGCCACTAGTGTGGGTGGTACCCTAGATGTAATTCGTGATGAAGTGAATGGATTACTTATTGAAAAAGAAAGTTATAAAGCAATAGAAAAGGCAGTCACGAAACTTAAAACCGACAAAGATCTAAGAGAAAGGCTTAGTAAAAATATGATGAAGACATGTAATGAGCTATTTAGCGAAGATAAAGTAGTAGAAAAATTTGAAAAAATCGTTAAAATGAGAGGTGGTAAGGAATGATAATCATCATCGGAGCAGGATTAGCAGGACTTAGCACTGGGTATCATCTTACGCTTAAAAATGCAAACTTCAAAATCTATGAGATGGATTCTATAGTTGGAGGACTATGTAAATCTGAAAGGATAAATGGTTTTATTTTTGATTATACGGGACATCTTCTTCATCTACATAATGGTTATGTTAAAAAACTACTAACAAAAATTTTGGGGGATAAACTTAGAAAAATAAAAAGAAATTCATGGATATACTCTAATGGTGTATATACCCCTTATCCATTTCAAGTAAATCTTTATGGATTGCCTCCTGAAGTTATTAAAGAATGTATTATTGGGTTAATTAAGGCAAAATACACAAAATCAAAAAAAGAGCCCATTTCTTTCGAGGGTTGGATATACAAACATCTTGGAAAAGGTATCGCAAAACATTTTATGGTTCCCTATAATGAAAAACTTTGGACAGTCCCTCCTGTGGAAATGACTTGTGACTGGCTTAGGAAATATGTGCCAAATCCATCTTTAGAAGAAGTTTTGGATGGGGCATTGCAACCTCCAAAAAAAGACTATGGATATAATATATATTTTTCTTATCCAATACATGGAGGGATAGAAACGCTTCCAAAAGTATTCGCAGAACATGTAAATAACATTGAATTAAACAAAAGGATTATTGGTATAGATACACATAAAAAAATAATAGAGTTAAATGATGGAAAAAAAGAATCATACGATATTCTTATTTCAACGATGCCTTTACCCGAATTAATAAAAGCTATTAGAGATGTTCCGAGCGATATTGAACATGCGTCCAGCAAGCTTAATTACGCTTCTGTGCGTAATATAAATCTTGGTGTAAAAAGACAAAAACTTTCAGAAAAACATTGGATTTATTTTCCTGAAAAAGAGTTCATATTCTATCGTGCTGGTTTCATGTCAAATTTTTCACCAAATATGGCTCCAAAAGATATGAGTTCGATATATGTTGAGATTTCATACTCAAAAAATAAACCAATAAATGAAAAAAATACTTTTGAAAGGGTCGTTGAGGATTTAGTTAAGTGTAATATTCTTAGACCTACTGATGAAATCGTAGCTAAGTGTCAGCTTGATATAAAATACGCTTATGTAATATACGATAAAAGTTACAGAGAAATCGTGGGCATGATCCATAATTATCTAAAAAATATAGATATATATTCAATTGGTCGCTTTGGTAAATGGGAATATTCTGCAATGGAAGACGCAATTTTTGAAGGGAAAGAGGTTGCTGATAAGTTAGTTGACTAGAGTGAAAAATGGTAAATCGCAAAATACAGGGTTGCCTCAGATATGTTGGTTTTGCTAAGCTTATCCGAAAGCTTTGGTATTGTAAACCTAGAAGCGATGGCTTCAGGATTGCCCATAGTTGCCACTAGCGTGGGAGGCTTGCCAGAGATTATTAAGGAAGGCAAGAATGGTTTTCTCGTTGAGCCACAAAATCCAAAGGAAATTGCAGAAAAGGTTTCAATGATTTTAAGAGATGATGAATTAAGAGAAAGAATATCTAAGAACAACAAAGAGCGAGCGAAGGAGTATAGTTGGGAAGGTGCTGTTGAAAGATTGGAAGAGGTATATCGAAGTTATCTGTAGATTTCCGAGCCACCGTTATCGTAAATCTCATTCTTTCCAACAAACACATCTGCGTAATCTGACATGTTAAATACTGTTCTGTTGGATACAGGCCTTTTAGCTACGAATTTATCATTAACAACATTGTTATAGCTTAAATATATATATCCTCTGATTTTTTTGCGCTTGAAAAACGTAGTAGAATCGACGGAACGTGGTGAAAAAGCACCTTGACTTACTAATTTGTGGAACCCAAAACGATCAGTATATAATACACCATTCTTTTCGGCATAATTCTTCAACCATTTCGCAGAAGAACATTCTTGGTCATGCAGATACTCCTTTTCGTATTCTCTTCCTCCAGAATTTAAAATAATCGAAGCCGGTATGCCAGCTATTTGATGCGTCACACCAGTCACCATCAGAAAATAGGGTATCAATATTAATAATATAATCAAATATGCCCGAACATTCGAAGCATTTTTTTCCCCCTTCCATATCTCATCCTTTCTCCCTCCTTTTTGTTTCTTTATAAAAGAAAAGTTTCTGATCAAACTTTTTTGTTTTTCTTTTAGCACAAACCTTTTCTTAGAAAGAAAAGCTTTACCAAACAACTTTTTTGCTTCGCAAAAACCTTGACTAAAAATATTTTTATATACTTTCTTAGCACAGGTTCTTTCTTTAGAAAGAAAGTGTGATAGCGTCATGCCGCCGATAACGAAACAAACAGATAAAATAATAATCACAAGAGAATACAATCTATCAGTGCCATATCCCGTTGAAACATAGGGAAGCGCAACTGTAAGTGCAAGTATCCCAGCACATGCCAACGCCATTGTTAAAAATTCTACTTCAAATTTAGTTTTTAAAAAATCCAGCTTTTTGACATTTATATTAGGTATATGTACCATCTCTTTATACCTTATGAGCATGCTAAGAACTCCGATACCTATGAGTATAAATGAACCCCAAGTAACAAAAAAATGTATTCTACTTACTATTCCGTGTTGAAGTCCTTGACCTACTAATTGCTTATATACTGGCTCTCTTAATTCTTCAACAAAAAAATTATTTAAACTTAAAAATGTGCTCTCAAAATATCTTACCCCAGCATTAAACGGCACCGCGGTTATCTGAGAATACCAAAAGAAGATAAAAGCAAAGAATATGAGGACAACTGTTAAAGTTATCTTTTTGTCAAACGAAAGTTTCTTTGCGAATATTTCCCCTGCAAACCAAGTGGACAGTATTATGAAGAAGAATAGATATGCAGTTGAATAATGCGATACAACCACAGACAACAAAAAAATGATAAATAATATTCTTCTTTTTAACGGGTCGATTTTGTCATTAAAGAAGACCATAACCGCTAAAGCAGCAAAAAATATCGCGATGTCCGTGCGAGGGTTTCTTGCTGCTGTTAAAAAAGCCGATTGCGAAATAAAGAAAAAAGAAGCAAGAAATGCGTATGATTCGTCGATATATCTCTTTGACATTATATATATCGCCAATGGGCTGAAAGAGCATATCAATACACAAACACCTTTAAAGAGGTTCTCTTGTGCGTTTATGCTCATGACGGATTGGTATATCGCAGGCAATAACGAAATGCTCAAACAAGCATTCAGTAGACTGGATCCCTCTATGCTCCAATGTAAATTATTCAGTGTCATCCTGAAAAGACAATATTCTGAGTGTACATCATGTCCATGTATATGTGGAAATCTCAACATATAGAGTAACAAAAGCGACACACTGATTGAGAAAATCACAACAGGATATAACCTCTTTGGAAACTTATGATTGAAAAAACAAACGAAAATAATATAAGCCGGAATTAAAAGGTACAGAAGCATCAAAATAAGGTTATTATCGGTAGTGTTCATTACATGCATTCCGAATATACATAATACTGGAAACATTATTGGAACGATCAGAAATGCCTTTTCTGATGTGTTTAAATTGAGATTTGGGAGAGAGAGGATTGTATCTTTATTTACTCTATATCCAATAATCGCCAATGCAATAATGATGATATTAAATGAAACCAAAAGAGGAATAGTTGCTAATGGCGTTTCATAACCAATGCCAAGCGATAAGTTATTTATCAACAATCCAAAGATCATCAGAAAAGAGATGCTAATTCCAACAGATAGTACAACCTTTTCTGTAAACCCTATTTTGTCTAATTTGAGAACCTGGAGGATCAATAACCCCGGCACGAAGGTAAGAAAAATGAATCCAACGATTTGTCTTAAGAGTAGGATATCTAAGAGGATGACTAAGTCTGCTAGGAGAAGTACCAATAATATGACCGCTAGCCATTCACGTCCTCTATTTAGTGTCATTCAATACATCTCATCCCTTCTAATATCTTCCTATACCTTTCTACAGCAGTTTCATATGTAAACTCCCGTTCCACCAGCACCCTTACATTCTCCACAATCCACCCTAGATCAGGATGCTTCAGTACACGCATCACATTCTCTGCAATACATTCTGGCGAATTATTCTCTAAAATAAACCCTGTCTCTTCATCTTTTATCACATCCGGTATCGCTCCAACAGGAGTTGCCAGAACTGAAGTTCCGCAAGCCATTATCTCGCACGTTAATCCATCAATTTAGTTCTCATAGGCTGATACAACCCTAAAATATACCTCTTCAAGCCGTATAGCAATACTCTCCCAACGGTACCTCTTTACCTCTTCTGTATTCTTTTCTGATATTATCTTTCTCAATTCATCTTTGTTCAAGAGCAATAAAACCTTTTCAGCAATCTCTTCTGAATTCCTTGGCTCAATTGAAAAACCATTTTCTCCATCTTTAATTATTTCCGGTACGCCCCCCACTTTTGTAGCAACAATTGGAATACCGGAAGCCATTGCCTCTAAAATTACAGTCGGAAAACCTTCTGACAAACTTGGCAGAACAAAAACATCCGCTGCAACCATATATTCTGGAATTGTCTCATTTGGAACCATTCCAATAAATGATACAATTTTATTCAAATTTAATTTTTTGACAAGATTTTCTAAATTATTTCTATCTTCTCCATCACCCACAATCAATAACCCCGATTTTGGATATTTTTGGTGAATAATTCTCATCGCTTCGATTAAATAGTGTAATCCTTTTATAGGATGTAATCTACCAACAAAAATCATCATCTTTTCATCTTCTTTTATTTTTAATTTATCGCGGAGATCACGCTTGGATAAATTTTCAAACTTGGTGGGGTCGCACCCATTCGGAATCACAGAAATCGACTTATCGTAAATCGTTTGCATTGCTATTTTCATGTCATTCGTCAAAGCAATTGTGGCATCTGAATTTTTAAGGACCGCTTTTTTAAATGGTTTTTCAAAACTATATAGATATACATCAGACCCCCGACCATATGCAACATAAGGGATTTTTAAAATTTTTTTAATCAAAAAGGCAGGTAAACCCGCATTATGAAATGATATCGAGTGAGAATGAACGATATCTGGCTTAATCTTCTTTACCACAAATAAAGACTTTATAGCATATATCGTATTTCTTAAAAGTGGTATTTCTATTGTTTTTACTCGATGGACAGAAACACCATTTTGTATACTCTCTTTTGCTAAGTTATGATCCAATATAGTTACAACATGGACATCGTGTCCCCTCTTGCTCAACTGCTTTGCGATATTATAAGCGGCAATTTCGGCACCTCCAATAGACATTGGTGGAAATCGTGCAATTAAAATTACTATTTTCATCTTATTCCTCCTTTAACGCAATCTTCATATACTCCTTCTATTTTTCTTACAATTCCATCCCAATCAAATTCCTCCATTACCAATCTCCTACCTGCTTCTCCAAATCTCCCCCTTAATCCTTCATCACTCAAAATCTTAATTATCGCATCACGTAACTGATTTTTATTATATCCTACCACACATCCCAGCTTATCAACAAAGTCAGCAATACCACACCTATCCGTAACGATTACAGGCGTGCCGCAAGCACAAGCTTCGAGCACTGTATTTCCAAATACCTCATAAACCGAAGGCAGAACATAGACATCAGCATCAACATATGCCTTTAACTTATCCTTTTCAAAAAGTGGACCTATAAACAAAATTTTATCACCGATCTTTAAATCCTCTATTTGGCTTTTTAACGTTGATAAAAATCTGTCATCTGGTCCAACAATTACAAGCCTAACATCATCTAATTCCTTTACCAAATCTGCAAATGCCCTCACAAGTAGATCAATGCCTTTGATCTTATGTATCCTGCCCAGATATAAAATCACTTTCTCATCAGCTCTTATCGAATACTTCTTTCTAAATTCTCCACTCTTTGGTAGGTTATCATATTCAGACAAATCAATGCCATTTGGCACAATCTCAATCTTATCATCATCCACACCCCACTTTTTATAGTCCTCTGCTTCTATCTTCGTTAGGGCAATTGCTTTTGGTGCATCTTTTAGGATTTTGTATCCCCAAATCCAGTCATATATTTTTTTTAATCTTTGCTTATAAACGAAAGGTATATCGCCACGGGCTTGCAAGATATAAGAAATTCCGTACTTATTTGCATAGTAATGGACAATACTATTCTGATAAGTCCGAAAATTATGCATGTGAACAACATCAAAATTCTTTATATTAGTTTTTAACCATTTTTTCATAGAAGGAGAAAATAAGAATGAGCTGATGTTCACGATGCAATGAAATGGAATTACTTTCACGCCCTCTTTTTCAACGGATTTTATATATTCATCATCAAATTCAAAGTCTGTGGTGATTATTGTAACATCATGCCCTCTTTTTGCAAGCTGCTTTGAGAGGTTATATGCACTATTAACAGAGCCCCCACCATGTAATGGTGAAAAATAATGAATTACTTGTAAAATTCTCATTTTAACATCTCCTCTCTTGCTGTTTTACGCATATTCAAATTCAAATATGATTTAATAATTCCACGGACATTTTTTGCAACTTCTTTTGCTTCTTCTCTGTTTCGAAGTGATAAGACAACTTTTAGTCCCTCCCTTAAAAAGGTTGGATTAATCATATAACACTTGCCAAATTGTTTTTTTAGTGTAAATTCTTTGAATGCTTCATATTTGAATGCACGTAGATCGCTATCTGTACAATCTTCAGTTAAATTTATATTTATATCAAAATCCCATTCTTTTAACGAAGTCATATCTGTTTGTATTAATCCCTTTTTTATCACCTCTCTATATAATTCCGTGCCAGGAAGCGGTGTTGCTATTGAAAACCCATAGAAATCTAAATCAAGTTCTTTCGCAAAATTAAGAGTGTCCATTATCTTTTCTTTAGTTTCTCCCAGCATCCCTATCATAAAGAACCCGGCTGCTTTGATTCCAATTTCTTTTGTCCATTTAACCACTTTTTTCGTTTGTTCGATCGTTATATTTTTTCGCATTGAGTCGAGTATTGATTGATTCCCTGATTCTATACCATATGCAATGCTTACACATCCTGCATCATGCATGGCTTTTAGCATATCCTTTTGCATCAGATTTATTCGTCCATTGCAATCCCAAACAGCATCCAAACCACTTCTCTTTAGTAACTTTGTAAATTCAAAAACCCTTTTTTTGTCAAGGACAAATGTATCATCACTAAACATAAAGCCATTTACACCATATTTCTCGTTTAATAATTCCATTTCCGCTATAACATTCTCTGCACTCCGTCCTCTCCACTTATAGCCCCACATGCCTTTAAAACAAAAAGTGCAATTATAAGGACAGCCTCTACTTGATGTTAAATTAGTGCTTCTGATTTTGTCATATCCTTCTATTTTCCAACCATAACTCTCAAAATGATCTCTAATGTATTTATCCATATCTAAAAGATGCCTTGCTGGAAATGGTATTGTATCTAAATTATCAATAGGTCTTACTGGCTCGTCAATAACGATTTGTTCCCCTTTTTTATATGCAATTCCTCTAATTTCTGCGAGGTCAGACCCCTGTTCGATAGCTTGAATTAAAATAGGTGCTGTATTTTCACCTTCTCCTATTACTATAAAATCCGCCTTGGATTGCTCTAATAATTGTTGTGGAAGTGTTGTTGCTAAAGGCCCTCCTAAAATTACTTTTCTATCTGTAAATCCATCTTTGGCAATGTCAATTATCCTTAGAATTTTTTTGTACTCCGTGATCATGCCAGTAATGCCAACTACATCAACATCTTCTTTTAAATTAGCTCTTAAGTCATCATCGTTCAACTTTTTTTCATTCATATCTATTATCTTAACGGTGTGTCCTTCTTTTTCTAAAACGGCTGCGATATATGCCAAACCCAATGGTACCCAGATATTTGGACTCCATGCACGTAGTCGAGGATTAATCAATACTATTTTCATTTGACTCCTCCTTATGTTTCTTTAGCACATTAGCCATCTTATATATCAAGGGCGTAAGCGAAGAATCAAATACCATCTTTGCTACAAAATCACTTTTAAATGGTAATATTGAAATCCTATCCATGAAAGTCTTCGTTATATGGAACTGTCTTTTGTATTGTCTCCAATCTTTGTTTATTCTCACATCTTCTAAATTCGTCGTGCCTAGTCCTTCTTTCTCTGCTATCCTGATGTGTTTTATCTTTTTTGGCGAAAACCCCATGATAGAAGCACCAAATGTATCTGCAACCACAGGGTTATCAGAAGTTACGATCAAATTCATCTTTACCGGATGGCCAGACATCGGTCCATGTCCATCCAACCCGTATATGCCATCTATTACCACTATCTTTGGGTTTACGCTTTTCATTATGAGCGCAAGTTTATAATCGAGATTCTGATGATGGAGATGTCTCATTGTATCTGGAAAGCAGCCCCATAAGTTCTTGATACTCAACGTAACGGTCATTATTGCATGCACTTTTAAGACAGGAACTGAAATAAAACAATCTACTACTTCCAAAAGTAGTTTTGGCAGCGGAACCTTTATTTTTTTTCCTTGAATCTTAGTCTCTACGAACGTTGATGGTAACTTTGAGAGATTGACCAGTTCAACCCCTGTATCCCTGCATGTCTCATACATTCCATGCCCTTTAAATGCTGCGTCTGCACTAAAAGAGTGATTTCCACCGTCTGATTCTCCTACAATTACGTTATCGGCTCGGTCTTTAGTTATTTCCAATAGACTCTTTAGAAGTTCTGGGGTTGTTGTTATCCCTTCTTTGTAATACGGAACTGTAAAATTGGGCTTTATAAAAATTGTTGAATCAGTTTTAACCTGTTTCTTCCAATTGATGAATTCAAGGCTCTTGAGTGATTTTTCTTTCAGATCGTTATCTACTTCTGTTATGTATGCAGAATACATTTCATTCACCTCAAATAGCATCCTCCAAAATCTTTTCAAAATCCGCTACAATATCACCCCTGATATGTTTCGCAACAAAAATACCCCCCTTCATTTAGACACCAGCCAATTCCCTATCGCCAATCCATCCAAGCCTGAATTCTCAAACGTCCATAAGGCAGTTTCTGGCGTTCCTACAAGGGGATACCCGTGTAAGTTGAAAGATGTGTTCAACACTCCTCCCACTCCCGTTATATCCTCAAAGGATTTCAATATTCTTTTGTAATTAGGATTCCAGTTATTTACGACTTGGGGTCTCGCTGTTTTATCTCTTGGATGCAATGCTGCTATTATCTCATCTGCTTTTTCATTTGTATCAAACGCCTCAATCATGTAGGGTGCAAATCTATAATCCTGAAGATAATCTTCAGCTCTTTCTTCTAATATCGAAGGTGTAAAAGGCATCCAGAAATCACGATGTTTTATAGCAAAGTTAAGCTTTCTTATAACTCTCAATCCTCTAGGGTCTGCCAATATGCTCCTGTTACCCAAAGCGCGAGGTCCCCATTCTACGCATCCATTAAAAACTGCGATAACTTTGTTGCTTGCAATTAGTTCTCCTACCTCTTCCTCTACATTGCCTATGTATTCCGCCTTTTCAAGCCAGCCAGCATTTTTCAAAGTTCCCTCGATGTAGTCATTATTATATTCCATCCCATAATAAATGGGCCCAAGCCTCTCTCTCCTCGACGTTATCCCTTCACGCTCACAAAATCGATAATAACTCTCCATCGCAGCACCGACCGCTATCCCTTCATCTCCTGCCGCAGGATAAAAGAAAATATCATCCACTTCCTCCATCTCTCTCAGAACTTTGTTCGCTTTTACATTCAAAAAAGCCCCGCCTGCACAGCAGATCTTGCTCAGCCCAGTTTCTTCTATTGCATTTCTCATCCATTCCGTTAAAATATCCTCAAAATGTTTCTGTGTTGCCGCACTAATGTTATCAAATCTCTTTTCCGCTAACATCTTACTTAACTTCTTCTGCACATAAATAACGTATGCACCTATCGTGTTCTCAAACTCCAACGGCTTCTTTGGGTTTACTCTTACTATCCTTCTTATTTCATCAATGCAATCCTCTGCAATACCGTATGGTGCCATTCCCATAACTTTGTATTCGTGATCCCATCTCTTCAGCCCTAAATATCCTGTAATCTCGCTATAGAAAACATTACTTGGGCTGTTGTATGCTGTCGTGGCTGCAACTCGCTCGATATTAAAATCATGCCCAATATTCACACTTGCACATAAGCCATCCCCAGCACCATCTAAAGTCAGCACTAAAGTTTCGTCATCCCATGGACGCTGATAATACGCACAAGCTGCATGAGCAAAATGATGTTCAACAAACATTAGTTCCTTCTTTTCTATACCTAACTCCTTTAGAACATCTATTATTTCCTCCATATTCATACTTTTATGAAGAAAATTTATCAAAAGCTTTCTCATCTTGTGTGTCTTAAAGAGAAAGGCATATCGTTCATATAATTTCACATGAAAGGGTCTTTCCTTTAAAGGTATATGTGTTTGCACAAGACTTGCAATAGCAATTAAGTCCACCTCGTCCGGATGAATATTCGCTATTTCAAACACCTTTCTTATAGAATTTCTCGGAGTCCCACTATAATTCTTCTCGTTAACCAACCTTTCTTCCTGTATTGCAGCCACTACTGAACCGTTTTTGACTAACGCTGCACTCGCATTGTGCCCATTATGTATTCCTAAAACAACAATCTCTTTTTTCATTTCAATCTTCTACCCTCTAACGCTCTAAAAAAGTCTATTAAATTAAAGTTAGCCTTTACTTTCTAATCATTCTTATTCGTAAGATACCACTCAATAGTCTTCTCAAGCCCCTCTCTGAAACCAGTCTTTGCTTCAAACCCAAACTCATTCTTTGCCCTACGTACATCCAAACACCTTCTCGGCTGTCCATCTGGCTTGCTCATATCCCATCTTATCACTCCATCAAATCCTGTAAGTTCTGCTATTAATTCAACCAAATCTTTAATCTTTATCTCAAAGCCAGCACCAATATTTACAGGTTCAGGCTTATTATAGTTTTCTGTTGCTAAAACAATACCTCTTGCAGCATCTTCAACATATAGAAATTCCCTTGATGCTTTTCCTGTTCCCCAGACTTCTACCTCACTTTTATTATTTTCTACGGCTTCTCTAAATTTTCTTATCAAAGCGGGTATAACGTGAGAACTTTCTAACTCGAAATTATCACGGGGACCATATAGATTAACTGGTAATAGAAATATTGAATTGAACCCATACTGCTGCCGGTATGCCTGCGATTGCACCAACAACATCTTCTTTGCCAAGCCATATGGTGCGTTGGTCTCTTCTGGATAGCCATCCCATAAATTGTCCTCATTAAATGGCACTGGTGTAAACTTTGGATATGCACAAACCGTTCCAACAGCAACGAATTTTTCAATACCTTCTCGTCTTGCCGCTTCCATCAATTGGACACCGATTATTATATTATCATAAAAAAGTGTGGCCGGATACTTTTGATTATATCCAATACCGCCTACTTTTGCAGCAAGATGAATGACAAAATCAATATCTTTAACAGCCTCAATACAATTTTGCCACTGTCTTAAGTCCGTATCTTTGCTTCTCGGTATCCTTATATTCTTCTCATCTACTCCCTTTTCCTTTAGCTGCTCCACTATAAAAGAGCCTAAGAACCCAGCTCCACCTGTTACAAGTATTTTTTTATTATCCCAACAGGTCATTTAATCAACCCCCCACCATCTATTTGGGAACTTCTTCTTGATGATTTCATCCCCTTTCCCTATCGCTTCTAAACCCATCTTGCGCATATCTGCATCTATCATAATCTTAACCAAATCTTGAAATTTTATTTTTGGGTTCAAATTCAATTTATTCTTCGCTTTGGTGGGCTCTGCAACCAACTCTTCAACTTCTGTCGGTCTAAAATATCTTGGATCCGTTTTAACGTATTCATTCCAGTCTAATTCTGCATAGGAAAATGTTTCTTCCAAGAATTCTCTTACGGAATGAGCTTCTCCAGTTCCAACAACAAAATCTTCCGGATTCTCATTTTGAAGCATCTGCCACATACCTTCCACGTATTCGGGTGCGTATCCCCAATCTCTTTTTGCATCTAAATTTCCCAAATAGATATACTTCTCTTTTTTGGCAAGGATACTCGCTATACCCCTCGTAATTTTCTTCGTAACAAAAGTTGCGCCTCTCCTTGGAGACTCATGATTAAACAGTATTCCATTGCAGGCAAACAGGTTATAACCCTCTCTATAATTTTTTACCATCCAGTACGCATAAACTTTGGCACAAGCGTAGGGGCTCCTCGGCTTAAATGGCGTTTCTTCATTTTGTGGTGGTGGCGATGACCCAAACATTTCACTGCTTGAAGCCTGATAGAATCTAACCTTGTTTCCGCTTCTCCGTATTGCTTCTAATAATCTGGTTGTGCCAAGAGCAGTGACATTACCTGAATATTCAGGGATATCAAAGCTCACCCGCACATGACTTTGTGCCCCTAAATGATATATTTCATCAGGTTTTATGTTATAGATTATACTTGAAATCTGTTCAGAATCCGAAAGATCACCGTAATGCAAAAATAATCTTGCAGTTGGGTCGTGTGGATCAACATAAATATGGTCTATTCTGCCCGTGTTAAATGTGCTAGATCTTCTAATAATACCATGGACTTCATACCCCTTGCTCAGCAATAACTCAGCTAAGTATGAGCCATCTTGTCCAGTTATACCTGTGATTAATGTTTTCTTCATTGTTTATTTTCCAATATATTTTTTGACTTGAAAAATTTAGCTAAGAGCAATTTGATATTCTCTTTCCATAGCGATATTCTTTATCACTTCATAATATTTACTAATCGCATGATTCTTAGTGAAATTATCTTCAAAAGATCTCCTAGCATTTTCTCCCATTACTGCACACAAATTTTTGTTCTTTTGTAGTTTTAGAAGTGCGTTAACAATACCAAAAGGATCGTTATTATTAACAACAATCCCACAATTATAGTCCTTCACCACTCTCGCTACTTCTGAATTCTCTCCAATAATTGCTAATATAGGCCTTCCCGCCGCCATTGCCGTATATAATTTACAAGAAACGCATAAACCTTCTGTGCCTTGTTCCTGGCTAACAATTATAACATCACCACAAGTCATAGTATAGGGAAGATTTTCTTTAGGTTGAAATGGTAAGAATTCAACATTATCTAGATTCATATTCTTAGTTTTTTTCACTAACTTCTCTTTTTGGATTCCTTCCCCTATAAACAAAAACTCGATTTTTTCGCTTTTAAGATATTCTGCTGCCCTTAATATAGATTCAAGGTCATGGTGTATGCTCATATTCCCAGAATATAATACTACAAACTTATCTATTAGATTATGCTTTTTAGAGAACAAGTTCTCTGATTTATTTATAGGAACAATAAAATTTTCATCTTACAAATTCTGAATA
>QBUN01000292.1 GCA_013180565.1 Candidatus Methanophaga sp. GoMg3.2
TCGAGAATACCCAGGTTACGAACTATGGATATTATGGCATCTACCTGTGTGGGGATAACAACGCGCTCACAGACAACACAGAATCGAACAACAGCCGTAGAGGCATTTACCTGCCTGGGGACAACAACGCGCTCACAGGCAACACGGTATCGAACAACGGCGATTACGGCATCTACCTGTGTGGGGACAACAACGCGCTCACAGACAACACCGCATCGAACAACGACAACGAAGGCATTTGCCTGTCTGGGGACAACAACACGCTCACAGGCAACACCGCATCGAACAACGGCGATGAGGACAACTTCAACGATCACGGCATCTACCTCCTGTCTGGGGACAACAACGCGCTCACAGGCAACACCGCATCGAACAACGGCAGAAACGGCATCTACCTGGATCATTCGAGCAACAACACGCTCACAGGCAACACCGCATCGAACAACAGCGATTGCGGCATCTACCTGCGTGGGGACAACAACACGCTCACAGGCAACACCGCAAACTCGAACAACGGCGATCACGGCATCTACCTGCATGGGGACAACAACACGCTCACAGGCAACATCGTGTACTTTAACAACAAATACGGCATCCGTATTTACTCTCCTAGCTCTCCTAGTAACAATAACACGCTCAGGGGTAACGACGTTTCGAACAACAGCGTGTGCGGCATTTGCCTGTCTGGAGACAACAACACGCTCACAGACAACACCGCATCGAACAACAGCGTGTGGGGCATTGGCCTGTATGGGGACAACAACACGCTCACAAACAACACCGCATCGAACAACGGCGATGGGGCCGCCTACAACGCTCACGGCATCTACCTGTGTGGGGACAACAACACGCTCACAGACAACACCGCATCGAACAACGGCTACGAAGGCATCTTCCTGTATGGGGACAACAACACGCTCACAGACAACACCGCATCGAACAACGGCGATTACGGCATCTACCTGTTTTATTCGAGCAACAACACCATCTACAACAACTACTTCAACAACACGCACAACGCTTATGACGACGGAAACAACATCTGGAACATCACAAAAACACCCGGGACGAATATCGTTGGCGGGCCTTATCTCGGTGGGAACTACTGGTGTGATTATGCTGGAGCGGATATTGATGGGGATGGACTTGGCGACACTTCACTTCCTTATAATTGCAGTGAGCAGATTGCGCACGGTGGAGATTATCGACCACTGACAGTAAGTCTCGCACTTCGTGCTTCTACCCATTACCACTTACCTCACACGTACGTGCTGCTCTATACTGAGCCCGAGAACGTTACAGGGTATGAGCAGTGTTCCTGCTCGAATATATCCGCCTATGTGGTGGTGAACGACAAAATTATTTACCCATTGCGGATGAAAAACGACGGTGCCGGGTTGGGTTCTCGTGACCATCCAGATTTCATCGCTGACGATTGTCATTTTTCCCGGTGGCTTCTGCCGGAGAGTATAGAGAAAGCTGAGAAGTATGTCTTAGACCTTTATGTGACAGAGAAGCCCTTCTTCGACAAAGACTCGGCACACAAAGTTGATACCATTGAACTGGAGCGCAAGAGTGATCCCAAGCTGCTTGTGCTCACTGATTTCAGGGAGCTGTTCAAGGAATTTGACAGGACTGCCAGAGGCTCCTCATCTGCTGACGCGAATCAAAACTGCATCCGCGATTATTACGAGGCAGTGGACAGACTGCAAGAGTATGCAACAGCACATAATGGCACAGTAGTGGATGTGCGGAAGGATGCCTATAAGAGTGATCACGACTATTACTCGGGACACATCTTTCGCGAGCCTATGTGGGATGATATTGACACGATGATAAGTAAGTTGCCTGATACGATGAAAAATACGATTAAGTTTATTGCGATTATCGGCGATGATGCCGTGGTGCCCTTCTATCGGGTAGACGTTCGCTCCGGCTGCACAGATGAAGCTAACTATGTCCATAACACGATAGGTACTGGGCCTAAAGGTCAGAAAAGGTACAAGGGTAACAACCCTACTTTGATTGACATTGCTGATCCCGGCGATTACGGTAAGGGGCACTGGATGAGCGATATATATTATGGTACATTTTGGGGCCCATACCTCGATGTGGGGCTGGGACGCGTCTTCCGTGACAAACCGCTGGAACTGGTACAATTGATCGATGCCTTCGAACAACCTTTAGACCTCCGAAGAGGTCAAAGCCGCACGTTCATCTTGAATCCGTGGAATGAACGAGAGGATAAAAAATTCGAATTTCACGAAATGGCAGTGAACACGCTTGTTCCGCCTGTAAAGAGACATTACGGCGGAATCACCCGTGAGAAGACATTACCTCAACAGTTCGAGGGTAACTACCCGGCCGGAGGCCACTGGGTAACCGGTGAGGACCTCAACTGGGAAGAGAGGGACATTTGGTGGGGGGTCAAAGGGCAGACCGATCTGCTCGTGCTGCTCTCGCATGGATACCACTGGAAGCACCAAGATGGGCACTGCAGGTGGATTCCAAGTGAGACCGTGAGCAATTGGCGGGGTAATCCTGCTACCTATCGGCTGCTGGTTATCGGTGGCTGCCATTGTGGTTTGAACATCGCTCGCCATGACGGCTATATGTGGAAGAATATGTTGTGTCGTCAAGCCCTCAGCGTGAACTCCGCTTTCTTCGGCACCACTTCTTACGATACCGGGCCTGAGTCTGGGGACTATGATAATTACCATGAACGGATGCGGCGCTTATTCTTGGAGAGGTTGTTCTCACCGACAAAGCACACCCTGGGTGATGTTCTGCAACAAGCTCACGGTGACTACTATCGCAGTTGTAGGTGGTGGTTAAATGACAACGATTGGAAGGTCCTCTATACTGTCGAGCTTTACGGACTTCCCACGCAGCCTGTCATTACTCGAAGAGCCGCTCAGGCGCAAGGCACAGGGCTAAAGGCTCTGCCTATTCAGTCAACGAAGATGATGTCTGATGGTTTCAAGCAACTAATCGCTAAAAATCAGAGTTCCAACCGCACCGTCGTTATCTCGCATTTTGAAGTGGTAGAGGACGAGCAAGGTCGAGTATTATTTGCCGTTCCTCATAACGGCAGGCTGGGCGGCGTAGAATTTGCGCCCATTTTACCGATGGTGCATCACAGCTATCTCCTGCCGTATGATGCTACGAATGTTAGCGTTGTCCTCACATCTAACCAATCTCATTTCTACGAGCAAACAGTGGGGATGGTGCTGCTCATACCAGTGAGCAAGTCTTTCGGACCTCTCAATGGCACCGCCAATATCACAAACCCATACCCCGAGTCCGTTCTGAATTATTCCACATCTCTGGACATCGGCGGTCTGCGGCTGGATGTGCTGTTAGTGCCTCTGCAATACAATCCAGATACAGGACAGGTCACCCTGTATGACCGCCTGGACTATCAGGTAAGTTACACGGTAACTACCAACGTTACCGTCAACAAGATCGAGGTCAACGATGGCAACCCTGTGAATATAGACCTAACTGACGTCCCAATCAACGTCACGATAAGTGCTGCCGAATCTCTCAACGGTGCACTCCTATGGGAGATACGGGATGCAGCCGGTAATTTGGTGGACATTGATTATGGCACAATCGACATCAAGGAAGGGACATCACAGGTATCGTTGAGCGTGAACACGGTCGGCTGGGAGCCGGGTCCGAAGCAGTTCATGGTGCAACTCTACGATGCACACAGCGAGGACGAAACTGGGCGGGTTGTGGCGAGCGGACAGAAGTGCTTCACCGCTATCGGTACCAGTCTGGAAGTGAGTACTAACAATTCTATCTACGGTTCCCGCAACACCTCAGCAACCGTTATTGCCGTAGTGCGTAATGAGACCGGAGCAAAAGTATCAGGTCTGGCAAATAACTTCACGCAAAAGCTGGGCGGGAATGAGACAACCCTCGTTTGGAGCGAGGATGCTGACGGCTATACCACCTCTCTTGAGCTAACGGACATTGCTTCCGGACAGCATAATCTATCAGTGTTCGTAAACGGGTGCGCTGCTGAAACCCTTTTCCTGGTAGACCGCAATCCGCCAACTTCCACCGCGAGCAGTCCTGCTGAGGTCTATACTTCTGCTTTCAAAGTGAGAATCTCCGGAGATGATAATGTTAGTGCCGTTGATGAGTATTACGTACAGTATCGTGTGGGCGAGAATGGCACCTGGACAGACTGGCTCATGCGCATCGGAGGTTTTGACTACTCGCACACTGACCAAGACAATCTTGAGCCCATATTCGGTCCTACTGAGCCTATAAATGTTACTGAGGGCACAACCTATTGCTTCCGCGTGAATGCTGTGGACTACGCGGGTAACTTGGAGGAAATACACACAGAGGCTGATACGTGCACCACATACGTCGCTGAGGCGAAAGTAGTCATAAACGAGGTCTATCAAAATCCTGTTGCGGATGGGGGAGAATGGATTGAGTTTTATAATGATGGAGAAGTTGACCTTAACCTTACGGGATGGAGGATTGTGAACGGAGATGATGAATTGGATTACAGCATACCTGCGAATAGTTCCGACTGGGATGGCATTTTAGAATCGGACTCTTATCTCGTTCTCCACCTTGGTGGTACGCTCGACACACCTGCGGAAGACCTCTGTGCTGGCATCGCCTACGGCGTATTGGGCAATGAAGACGACAGCGTGAGCCTATTGTCAGATGATAATATAGGCGTGGACTTCGTGAGATACGGCAATTGGACTGACGACCCGCCGACAGGAACTTCATGGACAGGGGTGAACCCAGATGCTCCTGTTCAGGGGCAATCGCTTGGCAGAGACAAGGACAGCACGGATACGGATGATGGTAGTGATTGGGAGAATACTGGTGGTGTGGATGCAGATGGACCCACACCCGGGGAACAGAATTTGAGAGAAGGTCAGCCCCCAGGCATAACTTCTTTTGCTCCACCATCGCCAGTTAACGACAATGTTTGCAATTGGAGGACATTTAACGTTACTGTGGATCAGACGGTAGATGTGCGCTGGTATTTAGATGATTTGCATCAACAAACGAACGATAGTGTACGGGAAGCAAGTTTTACGCTGCATGCAGTAGTACCTGGTGAACATAACGTCACGGTAGAAGCATCGAATGCTAATGGCACAGATCTGCAGACCTGGATCTGGAATGTGACGGGACAGCCAACATGTGATGGCACAAATACCAGTTGTGGTATTTACCCCAATTGCGAAAACTGTAATGAATATGATGGCTGCTATGTTTATGGTAATGGCTGTGAAGAAAGAGACTACTATTGTAAGAGCAATGAAGAGGGTTGTAACTATACTTACTCAAATAGGCGGACAGATTATCACGATGATTTTGTTAATTATTGCAAGGGCGACGAGGTATGGAAACGCAGGCTTTTACATAATTTCTCCTGCGATAACGGCTCTTGCACAGATCATACGAGCTGGGTAGATGACCAACTGGTGGAGAATTGTAGTACTCAGTGCACAACGAATAACACCCTTAAGACCTGTTATAATGGTAATTGTACGGATACTGGAATCTGCAATACAACCATCTGTAGTGCGGATGCGGCCTGCGAGGGTAAGAAGCCAGGGGAAACATGTGGTGATAGTAGAATATGCAATTCTACTTGTAACTGTGTGCTTGCACCACCAATAATCTTTTCCTATGCACCGGAATCGCCCGTTAACGATTCCCAAGGTGCAACAAGGACATTTAACATCACAATCAATCAAACAGTAAATGTTAGTTGGCAGATAAATAGCACGGTGGTTCAGACTGATGAGGGCGTAACAGAAGCATCCTATACGAATCTAAGTGCAGTAATTGGAACCTGGAACGTTTCTGTGATTGTAAATAATGTGACTGGGATCGACATGCAGACGTGGGTGTGGACAGTAGAACCATCGCCCTGTTTCATAGCAACAGCAGCATATGGCACGCCGTTGCACGAAGACATAGATGTTTTACGTGATTTCCGGGATGAATATCTAATGACGAATCTGCCTGGGCGAGCATTTGTCAATATTTATTATTCCTCAAGTCCGCCACTTGCGGATGCGATAAGGGCGAATGAATGCTTGGGTACTGCGGTAAGGGAGGGTTTTGTTAAACCTGTAGTGCATATTTCGCGGATGTTTGTTTTGTGGGCTGATAAATCACGTAGTTTTTTCGACGCCAACGCAAACCTCAGAAGCCCGCCATATCGCTTCTATATAGCCCATATCTGAATCACCCAATAACCCATGAATGTCAATATCGCTTCTATCTCCTACTTCGCCCACCACAGTAAACTCAAGCCGTGCTAATTCCGCAGATCCGTCAATTGCCGAACCTGAGGCGAAAGCAAAAACCTTCACTGTCCCGGCAGTACCTGTGTCTTGCAGCCATGAAGACCAACTTGAAATATCTGACCCTCGTTCTACGTTTGTTAGCCTCATAACAGACGGGTCGTAGCTCAGATTGAACATGGCCATCGCGAGGTCGCTAACATTATCTATGTTTACCGTAGCGGTGAAGTTCTCTATGACTTCCAGTGGGTTTTCTACTGAAACGGTAACCCGATAATACACGAAGGATGCATTTGCAGGCGATATAATATCAAATTGCGGAGAGCA
>QBUN01000291.1 GCA_013180565.1 Candidatus Methanophaga sp. GoMg3.2
CCAGCATCTTTTCCATGAGGATTTTGTTCAAACTCATTAATTACCACATGGTCCTCATCTTGACTCTGAAATGTCATTAAAGATAATGAGGTGTTTGAATCTGATGTGTTATATATTGTATTTGCACTGACAGCGATACCACTTGCGATTATCATCAAAACGATCGAAATCGTCAATATTTCGTAAGCTATTTTGTTTTTCATTTTTTTATTTCTATTCCTCTCCTTCAAGGCGCCTTTCCGTATACCTATTTTTTGTATGTGACCAACATTAAAATAAGCCCATATAAATTTTTCTTTTGCAATTTTTTCACTGCATCACCCGTCTACACAAATCCCATCAACCCAGCCAGGCTTTTCCGGAGGTTCCTCCTTTAACATCTCCTTCCACTTATCGTCCGTCAACCGGTCATCCATAGGATGTTTGAACTCGTAATAGCTGAACACCGGCCCGGCACCCAGAATTATCCGGCCGTCGGGAACAATATAAGCAACTAAAATCAGATCTACGTAGCCCACACCCTCTTCCAAAACCAATTCTGTGTTATCATCAGTATGCACATCAGCAACAATAGTCGTCTCCTTACCTTTGGCATTCACACCAGCAACGACATAATCCAAATACTCGCCAAAGTCCATTATGAACTTGTAATCATACTCCGTCAACGCCTCGTTCTCCAGTTCCGCTACCGATATGTTCATCAAACGCTCGATAATGAGGCCTAAATTATGCAGACGATCTTTTTCAGTTTCATTCAAGACATCAAGGTCTACCAGACCCTTCTCGGTCATTTCCGTTAACGCTAATAAACGCGCGTAGAATTCTGGAACGGGCTCTACATAGCCTACTACTGGCTTTGGCTCAGGTGGCATCCCTTTTAATGACGGCGTATAACTCTGCTTACCATAAAGAATTGTATCATGTCGTAATTCAGTCCATGACGCGAGAGCGGTCTGCAACTCCTTCTCTTGCCATGCTTTTGTATTCATGAACGTTGGGTAT
Source organism: Candidatus Methanophaga sp. GoMg3.2 (assembly GCA_013180565.1). The sequence continues at coordinate 1,003 of QBUN01000291.1, forward strand.
CCATCGCCAAACTCGGTTAACAGCGGCTTTAGTGTATACAGCCAGCTCCAATACAAGTTTCTATTCCAGTCAGAGCTATTAAAACTTGTGAATTCCGATTGGAGCTTGTTTAACTGCTTCTCATAGCTCGTGTTCAGACCAGCATATTCCGTATCGCCCTCTTCTATTAGTATATCCCCTGCCCTTTCAGAACCGAGCACAGCCATAATGTCTAAACCGCGAGGGAAACATCTCGCAGGTCCTGCACCTGTGTAACACATCGTGAACGGCGTGCCAGTGCCTGTATACATACCTACTGCGGGAGAGACTAACTGCTGGAACATGTACGAATCAGGAACGAACCGCTGCCCCATGAATCGCATCCCTTTCGTCTCGTTCAAGCACACATACAGCTTCGCCTCGGTTATCGGTGGGTAAACGACACAAATGCCACTCCCGCCATATATCTCAGGACTTCTCAGCTTTGCAAGTTCTACCTTTAATTCCAATAGTTTGTCTTCATCGCTCAGGTCACTGGCATTGTACGCTGTACCAAAAACGATGTTTTGCGCATCACGATACTCATATGGCGTTAAATCATCGGCTGTTCCGACAAAGAAGGCGGTCACCGAGTAAATTCTGTCCCATATCTCCTGCGCGGTACTATTATTAACAGCTACATCTGGCAGTTCAGAAGCGATCAAAGCAGCTTGTATGGTTGATCTGTTTGCATCCTGCTCGCTTATCAATGCGTCATCGCCGTTGCAACCTTTTAGCATGAATGCTATCCGGCCATACCACATCATCGCATTAAAATATCGTTTCAACTGCTCGCTTCGTGTATAATGCCCTCTTGGCACGTATTGCGAGTAATCCTCGCAATAGCAGCATGGGTAGTCGCAGATGCAGTTGGGATTAGAATTGAAGATAGCACTTGGATGGAATCCATCATGTTGCGCGATATTTTCCAGCTCCTTGTTAACGTCCTCAATCACATAATCGGGGATAGAGAAATTAATCACTTTGATGTCCTCACTACCGTTGTAGCCTTCAGTTGGCGTTTGCAAAAGATTTAATGCAACGGCGAAGTAAGCGACGTTTCTTCGCACTGATTCTTTCAATTCAGGATCTGTGAAATTCTCATAATCTCTAACGGACTGATTAAGCATTGCATTGCTCATATCTACGAGTGCGTCAAAGAATTCGCGTTCCTCGATGCCTTTGAGCATCTCATTGAACTGGATATGGTAGAGATGAAGCAGGGTATCGGTGGTAACAAAAATCGGTATGCCCCTATCCTTCATATGTTTATAAGGAGCTACAATATCGTCTTCTTGCCCATAGTCTAAGATTACAAATCCGTTGGTTCCCAATAGTTCTCCTTCTGTTTCATTTAACCCTAGTTTGGTTATGTCTTCGATGTTTGAGACAGTGCTCAGGTTCAAGGGTAAGGGATAAGAAGGTACGCTGGCATTTACTGAGATATTTATTGGCTGATAATAGTAGGAGAAACCGAGTTCTTGTTTTTCGCTATGTTCCGTAGAAGAAGTGTTATCATAATTTGTTGCATCAGCATCGCCACCGGCAGGCATCGCCGCGCAACCTACAACCAGCACAAAAGCCATTGAAATCGCCAATATACCACAAACACATCTTTTCGTCATTTTTATCATCCCCCTTTTATCCCTATATTTTAGTGTAACTCTGATTTTATTTTAAAACTTTTTAAAAGAAAGGTTTTTTATTGATAAACTGTAAGTAAGCATCTGAAAAGTAAAAGGGATAAGAGGGTGAAGCAGACCATGTTGAGGCATTTTACATTAGAATATTGGGTAGACGACGATTGGTACGTTGGGCGACTGAAAGAAGTTCCTGGTGTATTTAGTCAGGGCGAATCTCTGGACGAGTTAGAAGAAAATATCCGTGACGCATATCGCTTAATAGTGGAGGCGGAGAGTTCACACCAAATCATGGCGCAGACTAAGGAAATAGGTATAGAGGTGTGAAACGTCGTGATATTATCAGGGAATTGGTGGACTCAGGATGCTATTTGTACCGTCATGGCAAAAAGCATGACATATACGTAAATCCTAAAAACGGGAAGAAAGCACCTGTACCTCGGCACTCGGAAATCAGGAACAGTCTTTGCGAACTAATCAGAAAGCAGCTTGGGCTCAAATGACAAGAAAATAATCAGCTTTGCAAAATCCGCAGATATTTATACTGGTGTAGATAACTGAAAAATTTTAATTCAACCTTTTCACCATAAACGGCCCCACCTGGATATAGCCAAACCGCTTGTAATATTCCCGCACACCTATCCCGCTCATCACGGCTATTTCTCTGTATCCGTTATCTCGTGCTATCGCCTCCGCGTTATTTAACAACCGTGCCCCATAGCCGCGATGCTGCCAGCTATTTATCTTCCGTTCGCCCAAGCCAGCCAATTCGCCATACACGTGCAAGTCACGAACAAGAGCCGCATGTTTCAACTCCACCCTGTGTGGCTGGAACGGGAACCGCAATCTCAAAAGCGCAATTAAAATGTCCGCCTCTACATCTTCGTAAGAGAGGAAATATTCCGTGCCGTTACATGCCTCGTATCTTTCGGCCAAAAATTTTATGTTACTATTTTCTGCGATTCTACCCTGCAAATGCGAAAGCCCCGCCTCTCTACATCTTATACACCTGCATTTATAGCCCTCTTTGTGCAATTGCTCGTTCACCAATTGCCTCAGATTACTCTTCTTTACGCCCGCTTCTATGAACTGAGCGGGGATGTCGCGTTGTATTCTTTGTATCCGTACCCACTTAGGTATTATCCGTTTCGCATATGCGATTATCTCAATCGCTGCGTCCTCACAAAGCGGCACATAATCGCCTTTCTTCCACTGGTCGTACAACTCCGTACCCTTAACCACCAGGGTGGGATATATCTTCAAATAATCCGGCTTGAAGTTCGAATCGTAAAAGATCCGCTCAAACATTTCTTTGTCTGCTTCCGGGGAAGAGCCAGGCAGCCCGGGCATCAAGTGAAAGCCCACTTTTAAAGCACTGTCCCGCACCCGACTATTCGCCGCTATCGAATCCTCCACAGAATGCCCCCTATCTATATGCTCTAAGATCTTGTTATTTACTTGCTGCACGCCTAACTCGACTTTTGTCGCGCCCATCGCCAACATGCGATCTATCTCCCCCACCTTTGCATAATCCGGCCTCGTCTCGAACGTCATACCAGTATTTCTAACTTCTCGCCCGCGCTCAGAGCCGCACTCGGACATCGCCTCCAAGCATCGTCCCACGAACCAGCGTTGATATTCTAATGGTCTCGCGGTTAGCGTGCCACCCATTAAGATCAACTCAACTTTATCGAAATCATGTCCTATCTCTTCCAGTTGATATAGCCTTGCTTTCACTTGCTCGTACGGGTCGAAACCATGTTGAAAGGCTCTAATAGCTGCCGGCTCCCGGCCCACATAACTCTGCGGCGACTCGAAATCAGAGAATGGACCACCGGGACACATTACACACTTACCATGCGGGCATGGATAAGGCGAAGTCATCACAGCAACAGGGGCAACGCCTGAAGCCGTTCGCATTCTCTTCCTCATTAATCGCACTTTAAACTCATCAGGGCACAATTTCAGTACATCTGAGTTCCGAGGGATACTAGGCAGCCGATACTTCTTGCTTATTCGCTTCTTTAGCTCATTTATGCTATCTGATTCACTTATTCCTTGTTCGGATACAATATCGGCTATCTCTTTACATGCAAGCTCAAACGCAGTCGTATCCATTGCCATTTTACATTATTCATGTTTCACGCGTATCCACTCAGATATTCGCTTCCTTCTTCTTCTTCCTCTTCCGCCAGTTCATCACCCTTGTGCCCGCGTTCCTCTAAATCCGATGTATCAACGCTAATTCCCAATATCTCACCTAATTTATCCACTAGTTCCTTTGCCGCATAATAATCAGGCTCTTCTGCATCTGTCATGTTCTGTGTCGTGCTTGCGAATAGACATATCCCTTTTAGCCCTTTCTCTTCCCCTATTGCAACTACAAGTCCGGAAAAGCCAATAAATCGCTCCACATTCGTTCTCTCTATTTCGTGTTTGGACATCTCTTCCAATAACTCCTGGTCGGTTGCACAGCATCTTATCCCTTCTTCTATTACCTGCGCACCGAGCGAAAACACCTTTTTTACGTGAAAACGCTTGAATAAATCCGTAACTGTATCTGCAACCAGATATTGGTTAAGAGAGTCATAAGCCTGATAACCGCGTATTATTAGGATCTTTTTCGCTTCAAGCAGATAAAATTCCACTTTTGGTAGTTCTACTAAATTACCTTTCGCCCTTATTGTCCCCGCGTTGCTAGGAGCACCAACATAAGAAGGCCCGTAATAAACGCCCGGGAAACCGTATGAATAGAGTTCCGCAAATAGTCGTGGTTGCAATTTCTCTATAAGCACATCCACTGCAATTTTGCCAACCGACCTTAACCCCGATGAACCTACTATCGCTATCGGTGCCTTCAGCGTTGTCTTACTCTTATCGCAGTACGTCACCCAAACTTTTTTCGTTATGCCCATAATATTTTCACATTAATTCCTTTTGTATATGTATGTATGTATGTCTTTATTGATTCCTTTACTTTACTTTACTTTACTTTATGAATTATTGTATCTTGGATACGTTATTTCAATAGTCACCTTATCGCTACGTGCGATTTCTTTACCTGTATCTACAGATTTAATAAATGCCATGACTTTAAATTTACCACTAAAAGGGACCTCTTTTCTATTCTTCAGCGTGAAAGTATGACTTGATTTTCCTCCGGGACCAAGGTCTGCCCGTATTAATTGTTCGGTAGGTAATAGCCAGTATCCTGCACCTTTATCTGGATATATCACATCAATACTGACAGTATAAGCATCCCGCTGCGTGATATTGTCACCTTTATTCATGACCTTGACGTCGAGAGTAACCGATTCACCGAGATCAATTGCTATGTATCGGCTATCTAATAGAGAAGGTCCAGGGTCTAAGACGTTAATAGCCACTACTTCTAGTCCTGGCGTTTTTATATTGTGCGATAATGCGCTGAAAGCAATAATAGCTACCAATACGACAATTAATGCAATTCCTATTAGGATCTTGCCCTTCATTTATCATGCCCTCGTTTTATTAATTAGTTTAATTTTATTTTATTTTATTTTATGGGGCAGCCCAGATTCGAACTGGGGTCCATGGCTCCCAAAGCCACGAGGATAACCTGGCTACCCTACTGCCCCTCACCCTTCTTTCTCTTCTTGTTTAATTATTTATATAATACCACCATATATTAGTGCTTTGCGGCCTTTGTCTTCTCGCGCATCGCTCTTATGCCAATTGCAATATCGGCCATAATCACCCCTTTTCGATCACCCTTAGCCACTAATACGCGCCCACTCTTTTCCCATTGCGTCTTCGGATATGCTTTCTCTATCTCTACCACAGGCTCCAACTTGAGCAATCTC
>QBUN01000290.1 GCA_013180565.1 Candidatus Methanophaga sp. GoMg3.2
CATTTTTCCCTTCTCTATATCTCCAATAAAAAGCATAATAAAAATAAAATAAAAAAGACTCCTTAAAAAAATCAGGAGTCCAACAATTTTTTAGTTTTAGTTTTGTTTTGTTTTTTCTTTGTCTCTATGGTTATCCACTTGATGTTACGTTTACCATCTTTGTATCAAACATCTGTGACCATGTACCATCCCAGAACCTCTCTGACCACACACGTACACGCAGAGTGTTGTTGTCCACCTCATCAAGATCTGCATCTACGGTCGCATTTATGGTGAAGTTTAGCCAGTCACAATGCTCGAGTACAATCGGCCCAAATTCCCAGTACAGTGTTGTTGCAGCACTTGGTTCGACGTCTATTGGTATTACATTATAGGGCACATTAAGTGACCAGTTGTATACTAAGCTGTCTTCCATTGCATCCCAGACCTGTATATAGCTCAGATTGCGGCAGGTGCCATTGTTATGGATTGTACACCTGAACGTCACATCAGTACCGTTGGGTGCTCTGTAAGTATCTGCCCATTCTCCACTGGTAACATTCCACACTTCCTTGGTGATATCCATCCTTATACCTGGGTCTGGCCATACAGTTGCAGTGGCTATACTTGTGGTTAATGTATCTCTACATGTCGTCGCATTGGCAGTTATAGTGTTTATGCCTTGTGGTAGCGCTCCTGCTACGTCGTAGCAGCAATCTACTAGTCTTGCGTCTATAGTGTAAGCTATGTCAGCTCCGCACGCCAACGTATTATGGTGCCAGGAGATTGTTCCATCTGGTAATATTGCCCATCCTACTGGTGTCGCAGTAACGAATTCTAAGCACGCTGGTAGAGTATCATTGACATATATGTCAGTCAGACCGCAGCAGCAACAATTCTCGTTTTCGACTGTAGCAGCGAAACTCACTATGTCACCGAAATGTGCATTGAATTGGTTAGCGGTGACCACCTTGGTGACCCGTATATTTCCTACAACTCCACAGGGCCGAATGTTTATCTCGCAGTTATTGCTTTCATTGCCTTCGTCAACGACATTGTAATGGTCGGCACAAACTGTGATGTTTATGGTGGCCGGCCCAACGCAGGCAGACTGGAGATCAAAGTCGCCATTCCAGCTCGCACCTGGTCCCAATGCAGGTATATTATCGTCGAGCTGCGCTAACACGCCATCAACAAATAGGGCTACAGAGTTGTTGTTACCACAACACCAATCTGCTATTTCATTCCCGTTGTTCGTTACGGTATAATCTACATGATAGTCGCACAGCGCCACGTCAGCTATAGTTGTCACCACCGTCTTCGTGATCTCTAAGTCAGGCCCCGGTGATAGGCATGTGAAGATATTTGTCATGCAGTTGTTGTTCTCGTTGCTCTCGTTAACAACCTTGGTATCGTCTGCACAAACCCTGACGTCAATGTCCTTATCATTTGGGCAAAGCTCAAGTGCAAACGCACCGACAAACCTCCCATTTGGTGCTATTACTGGGACAAGGACATTCTGTGTCTCCACAAGCATGTTATCAATGTACAGGGTTGCGTAGCTTTCACCTGCATCTGCGACTCCGACGTTCTCTATGATGAAGTGCACGATCACATGTCCATCTGATTTTACAGCTTCCCCCCACGTATTGTTTACTACTAGGTCAGGCTTTAGCTGTATCGGGCATGGGAAGATATTTGTCATGCAGTTGTTCGTCTCGTTGGTCTCGTTAACCACATGGGTATCGTCTGCACAAACCCTGACGGTAATGTCCACACCGTATGGGCAGTTCTCAGGTTCAAACGCACCAGAATATATCCCACTTGGTCCTAATTCTGGGACATAGACATTCTGTAACTTCACAGCCATGTCATCAATATACAAAGTTGCGTAGCTTTCACATGCATTTACGGTTCCGTTGTTGTGTATCTCGAAGTGTACGATCACCTGTCCATCTACTGGTTCCTCCCACTTATTCTCCACTACTAGGTCGGGCTTTGCCGGGCATGTGCAGTTATTTATCCTGCAGTTGTTCGTCTCGTCGCTCTCGTTAACATCGTTGAAATCGTCTGCACAGACCGTGAAGGTAATGTTCGTACCGGGTGGGCAAGGCTCAGGAGCAAATGCACTGGCATAGCTCGTTCCTGCTGCTAACGTCGGAACACTAGCTGTGTCCATCCGCACGCCATTGAGGTACTTGCATGCAATACTTGGTCCCGCATCTGCGCCTCCGATGTTCTCTACGACGAAGTGCTTGATCACCGTCCATAGTCCACAGCATACATATACCTGTTCATCCCACGCCTCGCTCACTATTAGGTCAGGCTTTGCCGCACATGTGTACTCATTTGTCATGCAGTTGTTCGTCTCGTTGCTCTCTTCAACCACATGGGTATCGTCTGCACAAACCCTGACGGTTATGGTCGTACCAGGTGTGCAAGGCTCAGCTGCAAACTTACCGGAATATATCCCACTTATTCCTAATTCTGGGACATAGACATTCTGTATCTTCACAAGCATGTCATCAATGTACAGGGTTGCGTAGCTTTCACCTGCCTTTGCGGTTCCGTTGTTGTGTATCTCGAAGTGCACGATCACCTGTCCATCTACTGGTTCCTCCCACTTATTCTCCACTACTAGGTCGGGCTTTGCCGGTATCGGGCATGTGTACTGATTTACCAGGCAGTTGTTGTTCTCGTTGCTCTCGTCAACAACGTCGTCATTGTCGGCACAAACCGTGACGGTAATGGTCGTAAGAGGTGGGCAATCCTGAGCAGCAAATTCACTGCCATAGCTCGTACCTGGTTGTAACACCGGAACACTAGCTGTGCCGATCATCACGCCATTGATTTCCAAGCACGCAGTACTTGCACCTGCCTCTCCGTCTCCGATGTTCTGGATCACGAAGTGCACGATCACCTGTTGATCTACTCTTACAGGTTCCTCCGACATCTCGATCACTATTAAGTCAGGCGTTGGTATGTCGAGTGTGTAGTACTCTGTCTCGCAGTTGTTCGTCTCGTCGCTCTCCTCAACCACATGGGTATCGTCTGCACAAACCCTGACGTTAATGGGCGTACCAACTGTGCAATCCACAGCTGCAAACTTACCGATAAACCTCCCATTTAGTCCTAATTCTGGGACCTCGACATTCTGTATCTCCACAGACATGTCATCAATATACAGGGTTGCATAGCTTTCACCTGCCCTTGCGTCTCCGTCGTTCTGGATCACGAAGTGCACGATCACCTGTCCATCTACTCTTACAGGTTCCTCCGACATCTCGATCACTACTAGGTCAGGCTTTAGCTCTGGCGGGCATGTGAAGTAATTTGTCTCGCAGTTGTTCGTCTCGTCGCTCTCGTCAACCACATGGGTATCATCTGTACAAACCTTGACGGTAATTGTCGTACCAGGTGTGCAATCCTCAGCTGCAAACTCACTGGCAAACCTCCCATTTGGTCCTAATTCTTGGACAAGGACATTCTGTTTCTCCACAACCATGTCATTAATATACAGGGTTGCGTAGCTTTCACCTGCATCTCCGTCTCCAATGTTCTCTATGACGAAGTGCACGATCACCTGTCCATCTTCATTTACGGTCTCGTACTTAGCGCTCACTACTAAATCAGGCTCTAGCGGTATCGGGCATGTGAAGTAATTTGTCTCGCAGTTGTTCGTCTCGTCTCTCTCGTCAACCACATGGGTATCGTCTGTACAAACCCTGACGGTAATGGTCGTACCAGGTGTGCAACAATCCTCAGCTGCAAACTCACTGGCAAACCTCCCATCTGGTCCTAATGCTTGGACAAGGACATTCTGTTTCTCCACAACCATGTCATTAATATACAGGGTTGCGTAGCTTTCACCTGCATCTCCGTCTCCAATGTTCTCTATGACGAAGTGCACGATCACCTGTCCATCTTCATTTACGGTCTCGTACTTAGCGCTCACTACTAAATCAGGCTTTGCCGGGCATGTGTACTCATTTGTCATGCAGTTGTTCGTCTCGTCGCTCTCGTCAACAACGTCGTCATTGTCGGCACAAACCGTGACGGCAATGGTCGTAAGAGGTGGGCAAGGCTCAGGTGCAAATGCACCGACATGGCTCTCTCCTCCTGCTAACGCAGGAACAAAAGCTGTGTCCTTCTCTATGTCATTGATGTACATGCACGCAGTACTTTGTCCCGCATCTCCGTCTCCGATGTTCTTTACGATGAAGTGCACGATCACATCTTCATTTACAGATTCCTCCCACTGCTCCATCACTACTAAGTCAGGCTGTGGTGTTTGTCCTCCTGGAGTGCAGCAACTAGTATCTATACAATCTACACAGACCTCTACGTCATCGACTCCATTCCATCTGTAGTCTCTGAATGACAGCGTTGCTGTCTCCCCTGCGTTTAAAGTATACCTCTTGCGTTCTTCGAATTCCCCATCAATATTTAAACACATGTGGCCATCTGCCTTTGCAGCCGAATATATTGTGAAGTATACCTTGTTATCATCTCCGATCTCGCAATCCGTGACAATAACGCCTGGACTCGCACTTACTGTTGTCACCGCCGCTAAAAGAGAAACCACCATAATCGCTGCTATTCCTATCGAAATTGCTTTTAATTTGCTTTTTGTATTCATTTGTTTTTCTTTTCACCTCCTAATTTTTTTTTGCTTTTATATGCTATCTTCCAATGGGGGGTGCTTCCTTCTTCACCCCCCCTCGCCCCACATAAGGGGCACGTTCTTACTTGCTTCTCCTTCTATATATATACCTTAAAAAATATTACGGGTTCAAAAAAAAATGTTATACCCCTATACTTAGTTTTGTTTTTGCTTTTTTGCTTTTTGATTTATGGATACCTTTTGAGATCGGTAGCTTATTTTTTTCTTGTTAGCCGCTTAACTTATGGACAGCCTAACCAGTCACCTAACATAGCCTCCTCACAGGTCTGCCTAATATCTATGGTCTTCTCTATGCGGAAGTCTCCAATGGTCTCCTCGAGACCTACCGCAATCGTGTGGTGCTTGTTATCCTTATCTTTTGCTGCGAAGCCTATATGCGCTTTCCCGAGTACATCTGCCGATACTGTCTGTGTAAGTGCTTTGTCAATACCACAAACAGCGTTACCATCGATATCCAATCCTGTATATGTAACAACCGTTTCCTCTTTCTGCAATCGCTCACACTGATCAAAGTAAGCATCTGTGACTGCGCCGATTACATAGTTCTTCACGCACTTCTTCTCTATCCATTTCTGGTCATAACTAAGGTTCTGGTATGTTATCGGAAAATACTCAACATCGAATATCTTCTTCTCTTCCAAGCTCTCTATGCAGACGTTGTTAGCATCATCCCATTTGTTCACTTCCAAAGTCCACTTTTGCGATGTAACAATACCGGTTCCCGATTCAAGCTCTCTCATCTCGATACCAGTGGCGATTCCCTTCTGTGTATCAACAGTATAATCTACATTCTTCCAACCCACACCCTTTACGTTACTCTCGACCCAGACGTAATTTGCTGCGGCTGCGCTCGCTATGGTTCCTATCAGCCCAAAGATAACCATTGCTGCTACAAGCATTCTTAATCCCTTTTTCATCTTTTCTTCTTTCACCCCCTACTTTTTCTTATCTGGCTACTCTTATAAATAGCTGCCATTATAAAGTATTCAGTGTGGGTATATAAAAGCTTTTCGATTATTCCAATGTTCTCGGTCAGTGTCTAAATCAAGCAGCAGAAGTACCAAAAATGGGAACGGGTAACTATGAGCAGCTAAAGAAGGGGTAATAACCCTTTCTTTTTCCGATTCCTCACGATTTCCACTCTCGTAATTTCGCATGCATACATACATAGTTACATCAACGCCTTTTAACTGCAAATAGCGTCTCTTAACTGCAAATTAACGTTTGAGTTCTTGCAAGACCTTTATGAACCGCCTTCTTCTTATCCGCCTCTTTGCGCGGTGGATCTGTCCCGGGCCCAACGGTTCAACCCCTTCCTTTCACTTGCGTTACAGCCCCGTATCCCGTCCCTCTGGCTTCACCACAGCCTGTTACTTACCAGACTGGATGCGAGGTTCCGGTTGGATTTGCACCAACCTGATATTATGAATTTTGCTCGGCACACTCACGACTTTTTGCATTCACGCAATTTCGGGTCCAGGCAGGCACACTTGGATAATCGCCAAAAAGGTGTCTGCATTTGGAGACCATCCAAAAAAGAGAGAACGAGAAGAAAAGAGATAGCTATTTTCTAGACACCACTTCTCGTTGCTGACTAACTAATATAATTTTTGGATGGGACTTATATACCGAAACCTTTATATAACCCCTTATATATATAATGACATTGGTAATAAAGTAATCTCTCTAGAATAGAATAAAAGTACAAAAAAAAGGAGGTGAAAACGAAATAAAATGAAAAAAGGAAACATAAGTATTGGAGTGGCGATTGCAATAGTGGCACTTC
>QBUN01000289.1 GCA_013180565.1 Candidatus Methanophaga sp. GoMg3.2
GAGTATTAATAATTTTTTCTTCTTTTCGGACACTCCATTACTTATGATTTTTTGCTTATAAAAGTGTCCTAGTTCTATATTAAACTCAACCACTACCGATCACATCATCACGTTTGGTTGGTATAATGAAGAATGGGCGCAGAAATATTTCCTACAGGTAGACAACACTTCTGATTTCAGTTCTCCAGAAATAGAAACTTACGTGGTTGAAGCGCAATATACAACAGAATTTCCCTTGTCAGATGGAACTTATTATTGGAGAGTCAAGGCAATAAGCGATAACCAAAGTAAGTGGTTGTGGCCAGATAAAGCAGAATTAACAATTTTCACCACAATGAAAGTCGGTGTATCCTCTGATTTAGGTATTGTAGCGCAAGAACAACACAAGGATACAAGAATGCTTTGTCTTGGTGGATGTCCTTTGTTAGGAGCCCATGCTTGGGATGTCAATCATGTAACTAGAGGTTGTTTACATTGTAACTGGTATTGCGTTCGGGCGAGTATCTCAATGGTCAATTCTTATTATGGAGGTAGTTTAAGTCAGGATAGGATATCCTATTATATCCTTGAAGAAAGGCCTGGAGTAGGAGATGGACTTCCAGAGAATGATTTAGGTCATGGACGAGGTATTTTCCCGTTAGAGACCACAACAGGACTCTCTTGGGCACTAAATGGGATTGCCATCAGCAATCCTTCCGGCAAACCTACCTTTGCGCAGATAAAAGCATGGATTGACAATGGCCAACCTATTTTGAGACGTAATGTAGCAGATACTTGGCATGCAACTGTAATTGATGGTTACGATGATGCAGGTCAGCTTGTTCATGTCATAGATCCTTCGACAGGAAATGAAGGTTCTCTTGCTTATGATACGCTGTCTGTGCATGAAGTATGGGTCGCTCCTTCGACCGCCACAGCACGATCCGATGAAGCATCCCTAACTAAGGATTCTGATGGCGATGGTGTCTATGACTTCGATGAAATTAATAGATTCAAAACGGATCCAAATAAAGCTGATTCTGATTTGGACTCCGTACCGGATAAAGCCGAAGTTAGGTGCTACACATTTTTAAGTGATGATTCTTTTGACTCTGGTGATACTAGAGAACCCGATCCTGATGGGGACGGATTACGGGCTGAATTAGATAAAGACTCAGATCACAAATTAAATGATGGTGTACATGACGGTTGTGAAGATTTTAATAGAAATGGAAGAGTGGATTCTGGTGAAACCGATCCTCTTGATGAAACAGATGATAATCCACTAAATATAGTATCTCCTACCAAATCTTCCACAGCCTCAGCAGGAGCATACGACTATCCGACTCACATTGATGTTAAGTTGGATGTCATAGGAAGAACAACCCCTATTACTGGTCTTACTAATGCTGATTTTACATTTAAGATAGGTGGAAAAGCTGCAACAGCAAGCTTAACTGATACCTCAACACCCGGTAGATATGTTTTTGATGTTACACCACCTGAGCAAGATGACGCAGGTAAATATGACCTTGAAGTCCTTTTGAAGTACGGAGGGTGTACTTTTGAAGATAAAGAGGAAAATGCTGTAATTTATACTACTGCCGGGCATGCCGATGTGATGCTCATCATTGACCGCTCTGGAAGCATGGACTGGCCTTCTTCTAAGATAGAAGATGCAAAGGCTTCAGCAAAGCTCTTTGTTGACTACATGAGAGATGACGATTACGCAGGGGTAGTTTCATTTGCCTCTTCTGCAAGTTATAATTACCATTTAACTCCTTTGACCGCAGCTATAAAAATTGCGATAAAGACCGCTATTGATGCTATATATGCAAGCGGATCGACTGCAATGGGTGCCGGGCTTCGATACGGTCTTAATGATTTAACAAGTCTTGGTGATCCAACCCATTCATGGGCAATGGTTCTACTTTCCGATGGCTATCATAATTCTGGAGAGCATCCGGATAGTGTTCTGCCAGATATAAAAGTTTGGGATATCAGAGTCTTTACCATCGGTTTAGGTGATGATGTAGATAGGGCTCTTTTAGAGCATATTGCCACCGAGACCGGCGGTGAATATTACTATGCCGCAACTTCAGACCAGTTGAGAGAAATTTACGAACTGATTGTTGGAAGAGTAGTGGTTATGTTTGATATGGAAGTGGGACACTTTTGTGTGTGACGGAAGTATCTGAAATGGGGAAAGAAGTATTAATTCGAGAAAGGTTAGAGTAACCGTAATATAGCTCGCTACCTGGTTTAGTTTGGAATAAGAGTAGGACAATTAAACAGGTCTATAAACCCAACACCCACTGCTATGTTGTTCATAAAGGGCTGAGGGAGCTCCCAGATGTAGCATAGAGAGGTATGATAAGTCCGATAGCAGCATTGATGTTTTCTGGAGCGAAGAGGAAGAAAACTTCAAGCGGACAATTTCGAGAGAAATATGACTTATCATGCCGGATAGTGAGTTAATTCAACGGCATGAGAGCAGGTAGTTAGCGGTTCATAAAGGTATATCGGTCGCTCCACTTTACCGCAAGCGGCCGATATACTATGACTAAATGGCTTATTAGGTTACATTGTATTAAAATCAAATTTTGTAATAAAAAATGTTATGTCCAATCGAGCATATTTAATAACCTAGTGATGTGTCTGAGTGTCCCACCTTCATTCCAAACTCAACCAGTAGTTGGCTGGCAGACAGTTTTAAAAAGGAAGGCTTTAATATTCATGGGTGATATTAAGCAGATATTTGTCTCGATTGGGAGTTCAGTCAAAGAAGCACTTTTCAGTATTAGCTGGGGCGGAAGCGATCTTGACCTGGTGCTCTACAAACCAGATGGGACTAAAATAGATCCCGCGACTGCAGCAACGGATCCAAAGATAGAATATGTTAAGGAGGCAACCTATGCTTTCTATCGAATAACAGACCCTGATCCCGGCGAATGGACAATGGAAGTTACTGGCGTTGACGTTCCCCCAGAAGGCGAAGAATTCACCGCTACGGCAAAAGTAATATCGAGCCTAACTATAGCTTTATCCACTAACAAAGACCAGTATAATCAGGGAGAAGTTATCAAGACAACAGTAAGCCTTACTGAAAGTGGATTGCCAATAACTGGGGCAGCAGTGAATGCTGATATCACTCTACCAGATGGCTCAACAGAAGCTATCATTCTCTATGATGATGGCGGGCATGGAGATGTTGCAGCAAACGACGGGGTTTATGCCAACTACTTCACTAACACAGGGCAAATTGGAAACTACAAAATTGATGCCGCAGCAACTGGGACAACTCCATCCGGGACGTTATTCAGTCGTCAGGCAGAGACAACAGTTGAAGTCGTTGCGGGACAAAGTGTAATCACGCTTATCCCTGATACCTGGAATGAAACAGCCAATGCAAGCGATAAAATAGAAAAAACCTTTAACGTGAGCGATCCACCAACAGTCGGAGAAAAATTCATCATCAATAAAGACCTCTATGCCGAATACAATGGCACCCATTATCTTATCTATAAGGAGTCATCTATTGGTGGCGAACCCGACTACATCCTTTCTGCACTGCCTACCACAGAAAAATCATTAGCTGCTCCTAATGTTTCAAAATGGGTCTTGTTAACGCCAACATCGTTAGAAACACCAACTGGTGATCTGATTGACGCAAGCAATATTATCCTTACACCGAGCACGGTTCAAGTTCCACTGAACGGTTCAGAGAAGTTTAATGTGAGCATCAATATACCATCAGATGCTATTAGCGGTGTTTATTCCGGAAAGATAGTGGCTACCACTATTGGGGGTAGTGATTGTATAGATTTAAAAATAACGGTAATTGGAATAGAAGGACCAGTTATTAAATTAAAGAAGACAAGCTCTCCAAATCCCGTTGCTCCTGGTGGAACCGTGACCTACACGGTAAACTACACAAATAGTGGTGGGATAGATTTAACCAATGTTACCCTAACCGAAAACTATCCAAAGGGCATGACCTTCATCTCCGCTGATCCAGCTCCTGATGCGGGCACAAACAACAAATGGACAATAGGAACTCTCTCGGCAGGCGCATCCGGACAAATAATCATAAAGCTGAAGGTTCCAGAATCGAGGGATCTCTCTTTTACAGAGAGTGGAAGCGTAACCGGAGAAGGTTTTGTAATGGTGAGCAAAGACCTAACCACAGAGCAAAAGCCATATAGCCTTAAGAATGTAGTTACCCTATCGTGTGTAGAACTAGCACCTGTAAGCGCTTCTGCTTTTACAACCGTAAGTGGAGTGCCAGGAACAAGCTTAGAAATTACCGAGCATGGTAGTGGTATCTATTCCTCAGATGAGATTTTGAACTTAGGGACAAAGAACAAGAGCATCAAGCTACAAAAGAGCACGGAAGCCGAATATCAGCCCACTTCTTTTAACTTTTCCGATGGCTTCGCCGTGAACTTCGCTACCAGGTGGATGCAGGACATTTGTGCCAAGAACATGGTAATGGGTGATGCAATGCACAAGAAAATAAAAGACGCATCCTATATTAAGGATGAAACGATAGCCGAAGTAGGGAAATATCGTACATCAATGGAATTTGAATCTTCTTTCTACGGTGCAGCACACATAGGCACAGTATCAAAGAGTGCAAAGACATCAGAAGATTATATTGGTGCGTTTGAGATAACTTGGGCAGGAAGGGAAGAGTGCAGGTATCTATTTAACTGGAGCAGGGTCCCGGGAAATGCTACTGAAACTGATAATGAAAAAGTTATTCGATTCCTTGTGGATGTTCTGGATCTTGGCTGGGCAGAGAATGCAACCATCACCAAATCTGCTGACGAAATGAGCATCAACATTACCGATGATGGAAACACCGCTACAATAACAATTGATGCGAATAAGAAAACAGCAACAGTAAAAGTTGGTGATGAGATAATCTATGTCTTAGAAGTCAGAATAGAGGATGATACACTAAACATATACGATTGCAAACTAGAAAAAATGGAGGAAAGTGTGAGTGGAATAGGACATGTGATGTTGGATAAGGATTTGGCCTCCGGTCAAATGCAAGTCAGATCGCATGGTAGTGGGAACTATTCTTCGGACATAAATTTCGAGTCAGGCCGTCTTGATAAGGTTACTGAAGCCGAATATCAGCCCACTACATTTAACTTCTCGGACGGTTTTGACGTGAACTTCTCTTCTAAGTGGGTGCAGGGCATTTGCAGTAAGGACAAAAAGGCAGGCACTGCGATACATAAGAAGATAAGCGATGCCACCTCTATGGAGGATGATACAACGGCAACTAAGTCGTCAATGGAGTTCAAAACTTCTTTTAATGGGTCTATGCACATAGGTGCGAGAACAAATAGGACCATGATTTCTGAAGACTATATCGGTGTGTTCAATATCACGGAGCTAATAAAAATAGGCAAACCTGCAATTTCAACACCTTCTACTCCCACGCCTGATTGGCTCCCCTGTCCATTCCCAAAACCAGCCCCAACGCCTGCATCTGGTTTGCCATGTCCATCTGATCCATAGCGTATACTGCCATACAAATACTAAAACTTTTTAAAAGAAAGGTTTTTTATTGTAACCTGTAAGTAAGCATCCGAAAAGTAAAAGGGATAAGGGGGAGAAGCAGACCATGTTGAGGCATTTTACATTAGAATATTGGATAGACGACGATTGGTACGTTGGGCGACTGAAAGAAGTTCCTGGTGTATTTAGTCAGGGCGAATCTCTGGACGAGTTAGAAGAAAATATCCGTGATGCATATCGCTTAATGGTGGAGGCGGAGATTTCACACCAAACAAATCATGGCGCAGACTAAGGAAATAGGTATAGAGGAACTCACAAATAATAATTTTGATTCAACCCGTAAAAACTTAATTATTTTTTGGGACAGTAGCATCTGTGTAAATCTGTGAAATCTGTGTCTTTGTATGATAATTATCAAAATGGGTAAACTATTTACTGGGGGTTCCCTAGTCTTTGCGAACTAATCAGAAAGCAGCTTGGGCTCAAATGATTAAAAACCTCGCTTATTTGCAAATTAGGAAATGACGTGCTTTCGATATGGATAATCAAGGAAATAGACTATAGACACGGATTAACGCAGATTGACACAGATGAAAAGATCAACAATGTTACACTTAAATAAATCAGTGTAAATCAGTGTAAATCTGCGTCCTAAATTAAATATGAGGTAGTTATACTTTATAGAATGAAAAAATTTAATTCAACCTTTTCACCATAAACGGCCCCACCTGGATATAGCCAAACCGCTTGTAATATTCCCGCACACCTATCCCGCTCATCACGGCTATTTCTCTGTATCCGTTATCTCGTGCTATCGCCTCCGCGTTATTTAACAACCGTGCCCCATAGCCGCGATGCTGCCAGCTATT
>QBUN01000288.1 GCA_013180565.1 Candidatus Methanophaga sp. GoMg3.2
ACCGGTTGTATGATTATGAGAACCCTGACGAAGAGAGAAGGCCCTGGGATGATCCAACGATTGTACCAAAGCGAATAAATGGGAGAACTGATGACGAGCGATGTAACAAGCCCTGGGATTGGTTCTATCAACCGTATAAATGAAAATACTTCATCTCACGAAGAAATATCCTGATGCATGGGGTGGCGATGCCGTTATCGTTTCTAACTTAGAAAGAGAGCAAACAAAGTTAGGGCACAAAATTTCCATTCTCACGCCGAATTGTCCTGAGATTAGAGAGCAAGAGAATGTATTTAAGTTTGGACTGCGAGATAAAGCACCGAACTTAGATAGACTAACAGTACGTAGATTTTTATCTTTATTTATCCTGTTCTTCCGTGGCTTTAAATATTTGGGTAGGTTGAAGCCTGATGTAATCCATACACATTCTGCGGATCTCGGTTTTTTTATCGCTATATCAGCCAAACTATACCACATTCCAGTTGTAAATACATGCCATGGCGTTTCCTTTCCCTACAAGCAATACAGCTTCATAAAGCGATTTGCAGAAAGATTCTTTTTGAAGTATGCCGGATTCAAGAGAATCATTGTAGTTGATAGGAACATTTTGAACTTTTTTGAAGGTGCGGGAATTAAAAATGGCGTATATATCCCCAATGGAGTGGACATAGAGCGATTTGACAGAGAAAAAGCAGTAATAAATGTGGATAAAAAAATCAGGTTCTTGTTTGTGGGTAGATTAGAGGAGCAGAAAGGATGCAGATACCTTATCCAAGCAACAAGGATTTTAAAGGCGAAAACACGAGATTTTGTGATTATAATAGTGGGTGATGGGTCACAACGTGCGATACTGGAAAATTTAACAGAAGAGAACAATTTGGGAAATTATGTAACATTCTTGGGTAGTGTAGAGGAAGAGAAGTTGAGGGACTTGTATTGCACAAGTGATGTATTCATATTGCCTTCCATCTGGGAAGGTTTACCCATAACGCTATTAGAGGCATGGACAGCGAAACTTCCTGTGATTGTTACAAATGTCGGTGCTATTCGGGACATCTGTGTGGACGAAAGGAATGGATTGGTCGTAAGACCTAAAGATACAGCGGGTATATCAGACGCTATGCTGAGACTAATCGAAGATGAGGAACTAAGGCGGAAGCTGGCTAAAAACGGTGCGGAACTTGTGAGGCGGGAATTCTCTTTGGAAACTGTGGTCACGAGCACATTGGATCTGTATGAGGAAGTAATTATTTAGAATGTAAACCGCGCCAAAAGCCAATTGCTTCTACGAGATGTCTGACCACAGCTTTAGGTAACCATCTAACCATTGTCGAAAGATTGTATCCTCGGCGCCACATAAACCTCAAATCTAAGATACTAACGATTATTGCAAAGAGCGGTATTAACAGCAAATATACATTGTTGTTATCCCCAAACACTTGCTTATGCGCGGTGCCGGCATCGCGATACCGCTTAAAAAGTTCTTTCCGGGTATAGGTATGAGAATGGTAAACCAATGATTTAGGTTCATATGCGATCTTATACCCGGCTTCTAATACTCTTTTTGACCAGTCTTGATCTTCAGCCATAATCAGATTTTCAGAAAACGGGAATCTTTTCCATATATCTTTTTGTATGCATGAGCTGACATTGGAGAAGAACACGATTTTTTTTTTATATGCCTTGTTATTATATTTTTTATAATCGCTAATCTCTTTAATTTCCTTCTTATCTCCCCATGCCTGGGCGATATAACGAGCTTCAAAAGGGTCACAATTAGATCTTGGGATGGTCCTGCTGTAAGCACCTGCGATCTCATCATCTGTTCCAATATCATTGAGAAGAAAATCCAACCAGTTTTCATCTGCTGGTAATGCATCCTGTGTCAGGTAGACAAGATACTTGGCCGTTGCCAAACGCGCCCCGAGGTTTCTTGTTTTTCCATGCCCAAATTCTTCAGGCTTGATTGTTATTAACCGTACCGAATATTTAGCAACAATGTCAAGTGTACTGTCCGTGGAACCAGAATCAATTACAATGACCTCATAATCATAATTCGTTTTTTGTGTGAAGATTCTGGAGAGGCAGTCATCGAATCCAGCACCGGCATTTTTTGTGGGGATAATAATAGAAATATCTATTTGCATTATGTAACTTTAGTTAATTAATTATATATAAAGTACAACTTCCATCTACCTATTTAATTTAGGACGCAGATTTACACAGATTTACACGGATCCAATTTTTTTCTGTGTTAATCAGTGTTAATCTGTGTCAATAATTTATTTTATTTTGTTTTTTCAACGGTTTACTTTACAGAACTAAAACATTTATTAGCATATAATAGAAATAGAGCTATTAAAAATGTTCAGCTATCTAAAGCAGGTGGATTTGATAAGAACACTTACAGCATCCGAGTTTAAACTGAGATATAGGGGCTCTTTATTAGGTGTGGGCTGGTCGCTATTAAGTCCTTTTTTGCTTGCTATCGTTTTATACTTCGTATTCAGTACGGTATTCAGGTCTGAGGTGGAAAACTTTGCACTTTATTTAGTGATAGGCATTTTCGCGTTCAGATTTTTATCCATTGGTACTTCAGTAGGCATGATGTCAATAATAAGTAAGGCGCATATCGTGACGAAGACATCAATACCGCGAGAAATACCTACTATTACCACTACATTATCCTATTTTTTTAGTTCGTTCATTGAACTGCTCATTTTAATACCCATTTTAGTTTTCTTTGGCGTGAGAATAGGTATCCCTATTCTACTGCTTCCGATTCTTCATATAGTATATTTCTTATTGGTTTATGGCTTGAACCTGTTTCTATCAGCATTTACTGTTTACTACAGGGATTTGAACCAGATATGGGAAGTGGTGGTGAATATCCTATTCTTTGCGAGCCCAATTGTGTATCCAATAAGCATAATCCCTGCGAATATTATTTCAATTTACATGTTAAATCCAATTACGAGGTTGATAGAGATGTATAGAAGTGTAATGCTTTACAATGCATTTCCAAATGTGATTGATTTTGGCTATGTCCTCATCTTTTCAAGCATAGTTTTTATAGTGGGGCATTTAGTTTTCGGTAAATTGCAAAGCAGGTTTGCAGAAGTGATTTGAGATGATAATAGGGAAGAATATATCAAAGATGTTTAAAATTCCAAGTGAAAAGCGGAATACGCTATTCGAGGCAGTAATGGCATTTGTAAAGGGAAGAAGGAGGTATGACGAGTTCTGGGCTTTGAAGAATGTCTCGTTTGAGGTAAAAGAGGGTGAAATTTTTGGTATCACTGGCCCAAATGGCTCTGGAAAGACCACTTTACTTGAGATAATAGCAAATATAATCTATCAAGATGAAGGCGAACTGATAGTTAATGGTAGGATAACACCGATTCTTGCACTTGGCGTTGGCTTTAATCCAGAGTTAACGGCAAGGGAGAATGTCTTTTTGTATGGTGCGCTGATGGGCGTGAAAAGGGGTAGGATGGAAGATAAATATAGTACAATATTTGAGTTTGCAGAGCTTAAAAGATTTGAGAATATGAAACTAAAGAACTTTTCATCGGGCATGAATGCGAGATTAGCTTTTTCGACTGCGATAGCGACAGAGCCGGACATTTTACTTCTAGATGAAGTATTAGCCGTTGGGGATATAGAATTTCAGAGGAAGTGCATGGACGAGATAATTAATGTCAATAAAAAAGGAACAACGATTGTTTTTGTGTCGCACAGTGTAGAGGCAGTGAGGGATTTATGTGCGAGGGCAATGTTTCTGGATAATGGTGAAGTGATAGCGATAGGGGCTGCGGAGGAGGTCGTCAATACGTATCTGAATTCGGTAGCAGAATAAGTCCTTCCGCAGTGTCTTCAGATCGTCAGATATATATATGCCCTACGCCCATACTTAGATAAACATACTTCTACTGTAATCCCCTTTTCATATAGCCACATAAAAAAACCACGAGATTTCACAAGATTAGTACAACACTTTTTCTTTTTATAAAAAGAAAATTTAGGCGGTGCTAAAAGAAAAAGAAGTTTATTTGGATCAATAAGGAAAGAAATAGTCAATTGAGTACCGAAACTATGTTAATATTATTCTTTTTCTCGTGAAAATCTGTGTAATCGTGTGGTCGGCTATAAAAAGGAGCTGAACAAATACAATAAATTTATATGGCTATGCGTATCTCAAATGTTTTCGTAAATAAAAAATAGCTGACGGAAAGAGAGGCTCGCACAAAGAGAAAAAAAAACCCGAAAGTTTTTATATGTTCCACCCTCTTTATTGTAGGTGGCGAATCTCAGATGAGAAAATGCGATAAGGGTAAGAAGGTTTTTGGTGTGATTGTGATTTTGGTGGTTATTGATTTTAGAAAAGAAAGCTTCACCAAAGAAACTATTTAATTTAAAATGATTTTTTTCTTTTCCGCCAACGCTTTTCTTTTTCAAAAAGAAAAGGGTTGACTTAAAGAGCTTATTTCCGCAACTATTTCTTCTTTACTTCGGCCTATCGCATCAATGGTCTCATCCTGCTTCTCAAGTATCCTACTTGTATCCCCTTTCACACCCTTCAGAGTTTCATTCATAGAACTTAAAATGCCAATCATCACCTCACCCTTCTTATCCTGATGTTCGCCCTTTTCATCATTAATATCTGCTCCTGTTACATAATAGAGGGGAAGATAATAAAAAAATCATAGCTTTAACCTCCTTACTTCTTCTATGATCTCTTCGCTTATCCATTTCCTTGCGGTCACCATCTCCAAAATCTCTATCTCTTCCCTTCGGGTTTGAAAAGCCTCTGCTTTTAATCAGTGAGGAATTGCATTTAAGCCGGAAAGAAAATAGAATTAGCGGGAATTTTAAATCTACTTGGACATAAGGGTGAGAGAAAGCGGGATAAAAAACACCGAGATATTTCTGGACACGACACCTAACTACCCCATAATGGCTTATGGGATTACAACCCCCTCTTTTTTGCATCTATTTTTGTTTCCATATTCAACTAAAATGTAAGTAGGATTTTATGTAGTAAAAACAATACGGGAATACAATGGCAATATTAAGCGCGGTAGAAAAAGATGGAACGATAGCAATACCAAAGTCCATTCGTGAAAAGGCACATTTAGAAAGGGGTGAGCGGATTGAGATAGATATGGATGAAGCAGGACATGTCATCATCAAAAGGGTGGATGATTTAAAAACAGTAAGAGGCGCTTGGAAAGAGAAAGAGGAGATTGTAGAAGCGATTGACAGCTTAAAGAGATATTGGAATGCGTGGAAACTATGAAAATCTGTTTAGATACTGATATGGCGGTCGATTATCTCAGGGACAACCACCCCGTGAGCGATGTAGTTCAACACTGGTTTGATGCCGCAAGCGTGTATCTGACGTCCATCTCTTCTTTTGAATTATATCATGGTGCATTTTATTCGAGATGTGTCGAAGATAGTGTTAATGAGGTGGAGATATTTATTAACAATTTAGAAGGGATACTTCCATTCACCGAAAACGCATCGAAAATAGCTGGAAAAATTATGTCAAAATTGAGACGTGAGCAAAAGTCGCTAGAGATTCGTGATTTGTTTATCGGTGCAATCTGCATCGAAAACAATGTGCCGTTAATAACAAGAAATATATCGCATTTTGAAAGGCTGAAAAACTTGAAAATTGTTGAAGGAACTAATTTGTAATTTTTGAAAAGACGATGCCTGAAGAGATCAATCGAATTGTTGCAGACCACTGCGCTAATTATTGCCTTTTTAAATGGCTCTTCTCTTTTCTCGAGAATACGTCTTAGCAGTTCCTTTGAATCGCTTATCCTTTCAACCGTTACTACTTCCTCCCTGTTCTTACCCCGTTTTATACGCCTTGACTCAATATATAGCGAAATAGTATTTGTTCCCCTTCTTGTCGTCTCTCAAGTACACCAAGATAAAAAATAGCTGAAGTTGTGGGAGGCACTCTCCTAGAGAGAAAAAAAAACCCGAACGTTTTTATATGTTCCCCCCTCTTTATTGTAGGTGGTGAATCTCAGATAAGAAAAGGCGATAAAAGGATGAAGGTTTTTGGTTTGATTGCGATTTTGGCGGTTATTGATTCGAGAATATAGTAAATTGACCTAACGAAACCAAGAAGATATTTGAAGAGGAAGAAATGATAAAATATTGGATATTACGGTGGCTTTGGTCTCAAATAAACATATATATACCCTACACCCCTACTTAAATAAGACGTAAGAAGAGAACAAAATGCAAATCAGAGCAAAGATAAAACGAGGCAGCACAGAAGAAGAGACTGTGGAGAGATTGGACCTTGCTGCGCTACATTTAAAGAATCTTACGAGTGCCGTTTCC
>QBUN01000287.1 GCA_013180565.1 Candidatus Methanophaga sp. GoMg3.2
AATGGGGCACCATGAAACGTGTCCTCAGCTCACAATCACGATTAGAAAAAATAGTAGCCGATATTTTACTGGACATGGAAACAAAAGACCGGTTGCAAAGCGGTGCGGGCAATGCCATGTTAGTCTCCGGCAGTATATATCAAGCATGTAAATATTATGAACTGTTTCAAAATGCAGGCTTGAAAAAATGCGCCATCGTTACTTCATACATACCCTCAACGGAAGACCAAAAAGGCGAAAGCACAGGCGAAGACTCACTTACCGACAAACTGAAGAAATACGACGTGTATCAGAAGATGTTGGCTGGTAAAGATCCCGAGACATTTGAAGAAGAAGTGAAAAAGGAGTTTGTAGAAGAACCGGCCCAGATGAAATTGCTCATTGTTGTGGATAAGCTGCTTACGGGCTTTGACGCTCCTTCGGCTACATATCTCTACATTGATAAGAGTATGCAGGATCATGGACTGTTTCAAGCCATCTGCCGTGTAAACCGTTTAGATGGCGAAGATAAAGAATATGGCTATATCATCGATTACAAAGACCTCTTCAAAAGCCTTGAAAAATCTGTTGCTGAATATACCTCAGAAGCATTTGACGCATACGAAAAAGAAGATGTGGAAGGGTTGTTAAAAGATAGGTTGGCATTAGGCAAGGAACGATTGGATAATGCACTGGAAGCAATAAAAGCGTTGTGCGAACCGGTAGCAGCACCAAAAGATACTCTGGCTTATTCTCGTTACTTCTGCGGCAATACAGGAATCAAAGATGATTTAAAAGAAACGGAACAAAAACGTATCGCATTATATAAGCATACGGCCGCCTTGATCAGAGCCTATGCCGACATAGCAAACGAAATGGGGTGCCGGTTATAGACCGGAAGAAATAGAAGACATAAAAAGCGATGTTGCGTATTATGAAGCTGTAAGAGCCGAAATAAAACTGGTAAGTGGTGATTATATCGACTTGAAGGCATACGAGCCTGCTATGCGTCATTTGATAGACACGTATATAGGTGCAGAAGAAAGCAAAACAATTTCTGCTTTTGATGACATGACGCTGATCGAGTTGATCGTAGAACGAGGCGCGGATGCGGTAAACGCATTGCCAAAAGGCATAACCAGGAACAAAGAAGCCACGGCGGAAACAATTGAAAACAATATGCGCAGGCTGATAATCGATCAAATGCCCACCAATCCGAAGTATTACGAGAATATGTCTACGCTTCTGGATGAATTGATAATTGAGCAAAAAGAAGAAGCCAAAAGTTATGCGGAATATTTGGCCAAAATTGTCGAATTAAGTAAAAGCGTAAAAAACCCTGCTGATTCTGCTACCTATCCTAAACGGTTAAATTCTAATGCCAAACGCGCCCTCTACGATAATTTAAGCCATGATGAAGAACTCACAATTGCTCTGGATGCGGAAATCAGTCACACGAAAAAAGACGGATGGCGTGGCAATTTGATAAAGGAACGTGAAGTGAAATATGCGATACGAAAACATATAGATGATGAAGCGGAAGTAGACCGTGTTTTTGGGTTAGTCAAAAATCAGAGGGAATATTAAAATGCACCAGATTACGGTCGGTAACCTATCAATAGATGTAGTAAGAAAGGACATAAAGAATCTCCATCTTGGTGTATATCCGCCCAACGGCCGGGTGCGCATTGCTACACCACTGAAAATAGATGATGATGCTGTTAGCCTTTTTGCTATAACGAAAATGGCGTGGATAAGAAAGCAGCAATTGAAATTTGAAGCGCAAGAACGTCAATCAGAACGTAAATTTGTGTCTGGAGAAAGCCATTATTACAAAGGCAGACGCTATATATTAAATGTTATTTATTGCAATGCCGCTCCCAAAGTAGAAATACGTAATAAAACACATATTGACCTTTACGTTCGGGTGGGGAGCACGAACGAGCAGCGCGAAAAAGTGCTTACCAAATGGTATCGGAAGCAACTTAAAGATCAAGTACCTGCACTAATTGATAAATGGCAAAAGATAATAGGGGTGGAAGTTGATGACTGGGGTGTCAAGAAAATGAAAACCAAATGGGGCACTTGCACTCTTGCAAGTCGTCGAATTTGGTTAAATCTTGAACTCGCAAAAAAGCCGGAAACATGTCTTGAATACATTATCGTACACGAGATGATACACCTTTTAGAACGCAACCACAGCGACCGTTTTATCGCATATATGGATAAGTTCATGCCGCAATGGCGTTTATATAAAGAAGAGTTGAATCGCTCAATGTTGAGCCATGAACGTTGGGGTTAATAAAGTCGCCAACCCCCGAACGAGTTCGGGGACATCAGTGTGTATGCATGAGGCCTCCTATCGTTTTTCTTTTTTTTGCTTTATTAGTCTCACAAATCCACTTTGATACCCAGCAATTTTTCAGAATCTGATTCATCAGTCAGAGTTAATACTGTATTCTGAGTAATAATTTTTTCAAATTCATCATCTTTTATATGTTTTTTGATTTCATCAAGCTGATTCTGATTTACCGTTGCAATATACTGCTTATTTGCTTGTGCAAACTTTTGATAAACGGTTTTAAACATATCTGTTTTTTGTCTTTCATCAGTGCCGTAAAAAACCCTGCTATCATGAAAAACAAAGTCGATATTATGGTTATGTCCTTTAAACAGTATCGTTAAATCATAACAGAAAATTTTAACATTATTGATACCGTCAGAGGCATCTGATTCGATTTTAGCATCAATATTAAACTGCAACTGATTTTCTCCATCATTACACTCTATGGTAAGACCTGCCACGCTATCAGGATAGAATATTTTCGCAAGGCTTCTAAAATAGTCTCGCAATACGACCGTATCAGGCTCGATTTCTGTTAAATATTGTTCTGTAACTTCGGTAACCTCTATAAAATCTTTCTCAGACTGCCTCTCTTTAGTTTTGTATTCAGACTGCAGTTCCTGATATTTTTTGAGACTGTCTCGCTCCGCTTTTAATTCTGCATTTTTATTGCTAAGGCTTACAAAAAGGTCAAGAGCCTGATGCTCCCCAAGATACTTCATAAGCTTATCAAGATCTTTCTGTAGTTTTTCAACATCTGCTTTTTTATTTTGCTGTTCCAGTTTCAGTTTATTTTGCTGTTCAAGTAGTCTTCTTTTACGATTAGATATTAATTTGTCATAAAACACTTCCAGCTCATCCAACGTTTTTGTCATATTTTCAGGAAAATGAATCTTCGATTCCCTGTAAATGGCTTTGATATTCTCTTTATTTATATCTGGGGAAAATTTGAGACTTTTATTAATATGCTCTATGTTGTTTTGCAACATTATAACACGATTATTTAATGAAAAAAGTTCCTTCTCTACCTTATCTGCTCCCAACTGAACGTCGTTATAATCCTCCGCTACTTTGAAATTACTTAAATCATCATCAAGCCGTTTTATCCGCTCTTCAAGATCGACCAGCGTCAATGTAACATCTTTATTTCCAGTAAGGAAATCTCTTAATAATGAATCATTTTTAAAATTCTTCTCCAGATTTTTTACCCGTTCCTGCTCTTTTCTTATTGTATATTTTTTTTGCGCAAGAACAACATCAAGTCCCAGTAAAAAAGCATTATAAAGTAATGCCTGATAATCTGTTTTGGTTTTCCCTGGCTTATTATAAGCCACGTAGGATTCTTTTTCCGGTCTGATAAAAAAGGGAATCAGGGAACGAAAAGTTAAGAAGAAAATATCATCAGGAATCTCAAAACATAATGATTCCATCTTTTTATTGAACTTATAGACAGAAATAACTTCGTTGTTTAATGTAATCTTTTTAGGGTTATTTGTTGCCCTTTTTGTAGTATATTTTTCATTGTCTATTTCAAAATCAACAAAAAATTCCCATTCCGGCAACTTTTCGCAAAATACTTTATAATTTTTAGCATCAGCTCCGAGACAGAAATGGATAATACGCACCAACAAGGATTTTCCAACACCGTTATAGGTTTTACCAGGTTCACTCGAACCTGGATTTTTCTGTTTTGCAACAACAAAACTAAGTCCGGTTTTATTAAATTCAACCGTCCTAAAACTTGCTTGATTGGAATAAACTTTTCTCAATAGCATTTTATTACAACCCCGTCCTGCTCTTTAACGGCCCCAATTGAATGAAGAAAGACTATTGTAAGTAATAGATTATCAAAACTATGTTTAGCGTAGTATAGCTTTTTATTAAAATCATTCTGATACTGGTTCCATAAACTATCAATCGATTCCGGAGGTTCTAATAGAGTCAAAATATAACTGCCAAAACCAAGCAGGGATTCCGAAAAATTTGTGTGCTTCGTTGGGATTATCATTCTACGTCCTCCTGCACAGGTTCTTCAAAAATGTCACAGGTTTCAAAATATTTTGACATTATGACTATTACTGAGGTTTGATACATCTGTTCTGCTTTCGGACTTGCAGAATTAACAATAGCCCAAAATAACTTATCTCCACTTTTGTTTTCTTTCTCTTGCAAATAAACCTCATTCATTTTATCTCGTAAAGAGTCAGCGAGGAAATCACTGCTGTCTTTCAAATACTCATCTAAAGAATGCAATTGAAAACAACCGTTGCTGAGTAATTGAGATACAGATTCAGACAAAACGTTTAATTTCATTTTTTCATTCCAGTCGGGCAGTACTAGTTTTGAGTTATCATCCTTGTTTAAGGGTAATTGCATAATATACCCAATTACTTCATTTAGGATTGAAAAGTCTAACTGTTTAATATTAGCAGGGTCCGGAATAAATCCGGTTATTGAATATATCTGGTCATTCTCAAGCTCAAAAAGGATATTTTCAAGATGTTTTGCGGTCAAAAATCCGGCATTGTTCAGATTATACGATATTTTTATCTCTTGAATTATTTTCTCACAATCAGCATTTACACCTTTGTATTTATCATTAACAACAAAATAAAATTCATTTACATGAGACCATTGCGCTTTCAAACCATCAAAATCCTCTTTTAACTTACTGACAACATTTGTGTACGTCTTTCGTATATCTTCGGGAGCATATACCTGATAAAATATGCCCTTGGTTTTTATGTAGCCATCGTTCTTTCTGTCGCCGATGTTTCCCCACGGTTTTATCTGTTGAAAATCTGTTTCTGCATAATTCATAACTGCACTGAATATATCTTCAAATATCTGGCCGTCAGCCTTTAAGATTTTATTTTGGAATAATTGTCGAGCAAGCGTTTTTTCTTGAACATTCATCCTATTTTCACCTCCGCTACTTTATCGTTAAAAATCCCGAATTCTTTTACCGAAACGATATAATCAACCTTTGTCTCTATGTCCAATGCCCTTTTATTCGTTTCGCCCATGATTTCATATAACTTGTTGATATGCTTAGCCTCATATTAATTTGACGCTTTTCTCACGCCCATCATCTCGCAGTCACTATACCCCGTACTTAAGAGGCTGTCCCACAATTACCCAACAACCAATAGAAATTATACAATAGTACAAACATCGAAAAAAACGCTTTCTTTCTAACTCAAGGTACAGTTATAGCCAGACTTTTCTCAAATTGCGAAAATACCACTTAGAAGAATGCGTATCTTAGTTCCAACCGAAATTAAACCGAAAGGTTTTTATTATGGCATGCACAAATGTTCTTTAGTTATAAAAGCGAGGTGATTGTAACAGATGGTGATACGAAGCGATAAGATAGGGCAATCTTGGCTATTGCCCCTTGATGTTAGTGAACTCATACCGGAAGACCATATTTGCAACTTGGTTGAAATAGTAGTAGATAGCATGGATGTTGGTGAAGCGGAGCAGAAGTACAGGTCTGGACCTGGC
Organism: Candidatus Methanophaga sp. GoMg3.2; assembly: GCA_013180565.1. Next base: position 5,831 of record QBUN01000287.1, read on the forward strand.
AATCCTGCCTATTCACGGCGGATGTTGTTAAGACTGGCGATAATGGCTTCTCTTGATGCCATTTGGTCTTCGAGAAAGATAGCAAAGCTAGCGCATGAGAATGTGGTATATATGTATCTGGCAGGGCATGAGAAGCCCGATTTCAGAACGATATGGAATTTTAAAAAGGAGTGCAAGGGACTAATTGAAGCAGTGTTCAAAGAGACCGTCGCGATTGCCAAAGCATTAGGAATACTCAACTTGGAGCACATATCAACCGATGGTACCAAGATAAAAGCAAATGCTTCAAACAATTACACGCTGAGTAAGGAAGAGATAGAAAAGATCAGACAGATGGTAGAGCATGGGATTACGGTAGATGAAGAAGAGGACAAGCTCTACGGAGATAAAAGAGGTGACGAGCTGCCACCCGAACTCAATACGAAGAAAAAGCTTCGTGAGAAGATAAAGGAGATTGAAGAAGCTTCCGGCAAGAAAATGAAAAATGCATCGAAGAAGATTATCGAGCAGTATGTGCTTGG
>QBUN01000286.1 GCA_013180565.1 Candidatus Methanophaga sp. GoMg3.2
CCTCCTCCTACTCTACTTGTAAAAGAAAAAGTGTCACACAAAAGCGGTGAGCTTCAATTTAAGCGTGTCTTCTGTGATGATATTCTCCACGCAATGTAATTTGGTATCCGGGCGATCGCAATAAAGGACTACAGCTCTATCAAGCACAGTCAGGTCAAACCGATTAGATACCATGTGACGCAGCTCGGTGCCCAAAACACCCTCGGCTGGCATTCCAAATACTGCTACATTTCCCGCTTCCCTTAACTCCATTACCCAATATGAGAACAACTCCGCCATTCTGTCAAGATGACCCGACATTTTCAACTGATATTGGTACTCTAACAAATCCGTTCCGATACTAACCAGGACCGGAGGTTCCAAATCAGAAATGAAATCAGTCAATACTGGAAAATCTACCTCCATTGATTGGCCTTTCAACACTCTCACGTTCTCTCTTACTTTCTTCTTCTCTCTTATCTCAAATACTGTAAGATACTTCATATAATCCTCTTCCTTCACGAATGGCAATATTCCCCTTCTTAACCGCCGCTCATCCCAGCCACTACTCAGAATATTCACACAATAAATACCCTGCTGTATAGCGTTTATAATCATTTGTGCGACAATAGATTGGTATCCGAAGATGGATAAATCATCGCCGTATTCTACTATCGTAGTGCTTCCCTTGCTTAATCCGCCTGTCAAAATGGTATCTATCTCTTCGCAACCAGTAGATATGTGTGTAGACGTATTAGGCAGGATCTCTACTCTTCTTGGCTTATCTATCATCCGCCTCGGGAAAGGCCCGAAATACCTGAATCTACCGCCATCTAAGGTGAACCCGTATTTGTGCTGGTCTATTCTGACACCTCTTAGTTTCTTTAGCACTATTTCCCGACCTCTCCGCTCATGTAAGCTTACACGACTCATCTCTACTATACCATCAACTAAATAATCGAGGACCTCTGTCTTAGTTGTTTCTGATATAAGTATCAAATTCATCTTGTATTCCGTTGCATAACTCCTTACCAGGTCGGTTAACACCTTTTCCAGCTCTTCCCTACTCTCTCCTTTACCACCGGACATTATCGCTTCCCAGCTATCCATAACGAGAAGAGCGGGCTTTTCTTCCTCGCCCAATTTCGTATGTAGGAGATCGGAGAATGAGCGTGGCTTTAGAAACGCTTTTGATGAGAAGTACAACTGCGTTGCATCTACCACATGGAACCCGGTACGCTCTTCGAGCCATGGAAATTGTTTGTAAAGTGCGGGGACTGAAACCCGCGAAGAAAGATAGACTGCATTCTCGCCCCCGAACTCGTTGAGCATCTCAAATGCAAGCATTGTCTTCCCCGTTCCTGGCTCACCCTTTATCAGCAGCGAATATCCAATACCCGCTGACAGTGCCTTCCTCAATTCAGGCGGTATTTTACTATTCATGTTTCTTTAGAAATGATTTATTAATAAAAAAGCCTTTCGCTTTTTTTATTTATATAATGTATATCTTCTACCTATAAATTTAATTTAGGACGCAGATTTATACGGATTTACACGGATTTAATTTTTTCTGCGTTAATCTGCGTTAATCTGTGTCAATAATCAATTTTAGTTGGATATTATACTTTCTTGTCGTATTTATAATCCGGGTATGAAAAGCATTTCTTCCAAAACGGCTCTAAACGCGTAAAGAAATAGGTAGGCCATCACACAAAGAACGACAAAGGCAGCACCCATGAAAAGACCGAAGTAATAACCTACACTCTCCTCCTCTATATCAGGGCAAACTTCCCTTAACAAACTCAATGTCTCAGGATCCGAGGACCCGAAGTTACGGAGGAGTCTCAGTGTGCATGCCGGACATCGGATAAAGCATTTCATTGCACTGCTGAACTTACTTCCCATCTTTCATTATCTCCTTTTGTGCTTATGTATTTATTATAAACATTTTGGTATACGCTTATATTAAACCTATCACCGAGTGGAAAAGCTCCAGGATGGGTTTTGGATACAAACCTATGATGATAGATATAACTGCCAGGATAAGAAGAGGAATAGTCATCGTTAATGGCGGATCCCGAATCTTGGTATCATTTGCTAATTCGGGCTTCAAGGGGCCAAAGAAAATTCTCTTCGCAGCTCCGAAGGTATATACTGCCGTTAATATAGTTGCTAAGATACCAAGAATCGCAATTGCCTGTCCAACGTAACTAGGATATGCACCGAAAACGCCTGTAAATAGTATCCATTTTCCTGTAAATCCACTTGTGAGAGGAACGCCAGTGAGTATTGTCGCGGCTGTTATCCAGAGCGTAGCAGTTATTGGCATCTTATGTATAAGCCCACCCATCTTCTTCATATCTCGTATCCCCGTTACGTAAACAACTATACCAGCCGTTGAGAAGAGAATGGCTTTCCCCAGGATATGACTCAAGAAGTAATAGAGCCCACCTTCAATACTCCAGATGGTGAGTGCACCCAACCCAATGACCGAAAAAGAAATCTGGCCGATAGTAGAGCAAGCACAGAGTCGTTTCACGTCTGTTTGAGCCATTGCGAGTAGAGCACCATGTATTATTGTTATCAGGGCCAGGATCATGATCGGTATGCTGAACACTATGAGATCATCATGGAGTGGTAAGATGAGAACTCGGACAATCACATAGGCGGCTAGATTAGCATAAATTGTAAGCGACGCGGCTAAGCAGGTGGGTGCTTCTCCATCAACCCAGGGCATCCAGACATGAAGTGGAAATACGGCCATCTTAATAAATAACCCGATAAAGATCAGTAATGCAACCCAAACAGCTATTGGACTCCCTGCAAGAGCGTCTAACTCCGAGATTTCAAAGCTGCCTATCTCAGAATAAACAAGCACCGATGCAAACAGGACGAATGTTCCACCTACAATGCCCCATAGGAAGCACATTACGGCCACTCTAAATCGTTCTATGTAACCAAAGTAGCTTATTAACAAGTAAAAAGGGATAATGAGTAATTCTATAAAGAGATATAGTACAATGAGATTCGTAGCAAAGCAAATACCCATAAAAGCTGCGGATACAAGGAGGTATAGCCCGAAATACGCGGTGTAATAGTTAATTTTCGTCTTTTCATCCTCTTCCCCATATAATATATCTACTCTCTGTTCCATATAGCGGAGTGAGTGAAATGCAAGAGCAGTGCAGATAATATTTATTATCAATGCTATCGGTAGACTCAAACCGTCCGCTAAGAGACCAAACGATACATAGGGCCCCCATTCGAATCCCTCACTAATTACTGTACCCTGATAAAGTCTGATGCTCATGATGCAGAGCAGAGCAGTAGTGTATAGTAGAGCAATACCGGCGATAAAAGCTGCTTTTTTAGCTAATATGCGCCGGGTTAAAAGTATGACTATAGCGGCTATAGCAGGTACTATTATTGTTTGCGTGAGTATATACGGCATCATAATTTCGTCACCACCCCAAATAATACAAATATTAGAAGGAGAATCATCGCGATAAGTATGTAGATCACATTATACGAAATCTCTCGGACCTTGTCTTCCTTTATTTTATTATATATATTCTGGAAGTTCAAAAGTGCAGGAACCCGCTCATGGAATGCATTATCTATTCTTGTCTCAACAACTGTCTGTGACTTTGGCGGGATCCCACGGAAAAAAACCGCCATACGCATTAGACGGTTGTCCATATATTTTGCAGTTGCCATCAGCGGGCCTTCGCAGAACTTTATCACCATTTTCCCGGGTATCCGGTAGAACCAATCGGTGTCAAGCGTAATCGTTGGCGTACCATGAAGCTTGCCCCTTAGCAGCCAGAACGCTATGAACGTAAAGACGAGGAGTTGACTCATTGCAATTACATGACCCGGTGCATAAGGTTCATAATGAACGGTATATGGAAGAATGTTATAAAGTATTGCCGGATACACTCCAAGTAGGGTGCATAAAAATGCGGCTATACCCATTGCGGCAAGCATATTCCATGGCGGCTCTCGCGCCTCGCATACTGGCTTATCCCTCGCGAACCACACACCCCATGGAAGTTTCAAGCCCGTGTGGAGGAAAGTTCCTACGGAAGCGAGTTCAAGCATCAACCATATAGTCGAATAATCCCACATAGCAGAGGCCTGGACAACCATTGTTTTACTTATGAAACCATTGAATAGCGGGAATCCTGAAATGGAGAACGCGCCAATCATGTACAGCCAAAAAGTAATGGGCATGTATTTGTAGATACCACCCAATTCAGTCAGTTTTCTTCGCCCCGTTACCTCGATTACTGCACCCATACCCATGAAAAGCACCGCCTTATAAAGGATATGACAGAAAGCATGAGCAGTAGCACCGTTTATCGCCATATTGCCTGCTGCCGTGCCGAAAACGCCCATTCCCACTCCTGCCACCATGTAGCCCACCTGGGAAATGATATGATACGCAAGCAGTCGCCTTATATCATTCTCAAGCACTGCGAAGACCACACCATACAGTGCCATTATTGCACCTAACCATATCAGAATTTCAACACCTGGGAAACCACGTAGCAGCACGTATATCGCGCTCTTTGTGGTAAACGCAGTTAAGAACACCGCGCCTGTAACACTTGCTTCCGGATACGCATCCGCCAGCCACGCGCCTAAAGGAGGAACCGCAGCGTTTATGATAAACGCGAGGAATATTAGATAAGTGCCCAGATACTCGCTACCTATGCCCCAGCTAAAAGAATCAAATGCAATAGAACCACCATTGTGTAAATGTATCAGAATACCGGCTAATAGACATACACCGCCAAAAGAATGCACCATGATATAGCGGAATCCCGCACCGGATGCCGCTTTCGTCTTGCCATACCAGACTATAAACAGCGATGCCCATGCCATTATCTCCCAGAATAAGAACAAAGTAATGAGATCACCTGCGAAAACTACACCAAGCGTGCTTCCAACGTATAATAATGCAGCCACGTGCTGCCAATCCTCTTTTATATGTATTGCATATAGGAACATGCAAAAAGAAGCGATTACGAATATGTATGCAAATACCATGCTCAGCGGGTCTATTCTGCCGAGGGTAAGCTCATAGCCCATGAATGAGAACTGCCAGAACGGTCCTTCCCCGAATACCCCTTTGGATATAAGAAGGAGAATTACAAATGCTATCGCCGGGAGTAAGAGTACATATACCTGTTTCACTTTACCCTTTAATAGCGGCACTAAAAAAGCGCCAAAGAGGTATACGAATCCCGGATGAAACCACTCAATCACTACCTATCACCCCCCTGTAAATACCAAATGCCAAATCCGAATTGATTTTGCATTTTGCATTTTTCAGCGTTTCTCATAATAATCCTCCTCCTTCTGAAGCCAGTGATGCCCAAGTGCTTTTGACGCAACGATGATGAACACACAGCCAACGAAACCGTACACTGCGCTAAAGACCGGTATATTCTCCCACCAGAAGTGCGGATGTAGATGTAAAAACAACATAGCAAGTATCCCCGCCAGAATAGTTGCGAAAATGCTTATATACAGCAACAGAAACAAAACCCGCATCGTTATCTTCATCTCTAGTTCATGCACCTCCTAAACCCGCAACTGCGGTTTGAGCAAGCTCTAATATATAAAATGTGTTCGGGAACAAGCAGAATATAATAGAGAAAATTGCCGTTAAAGTGAGTGGAATGAGCATAAAAATAGAAGCCTCTTTTATCACTGCCTTTTTAGGCTCTTCGCCTCCTTCCGTCCAACCTTCGGGCCTACCAAAGAAAGCGGTATATATAATCGGGAAAAAATAAACGATGTCCAAGAGAGAACTTATCATAAGAACAGCTAGTAGACCCAGAGAATGCGCTTCCAGCGTTCCTAAGCCAAGATACCATTTACTTATAAAGCCACACACTGGTGGAATTCCACTCATACCAAGCGCACCTATAGTAAATGCAGTCATTGTTACTGGCATTGCTCTTCCTATACCAGCCATCTCGCTTATGTTCTTCTTGCCCGTAACTGTTATTATCGCACCCGCGCACATGAACAGCGTTATCTTCATAAAGCCATGAAAGGGGATATGAAGCATTGCTCCCTGTACGCCCATAGTGTTTAACAACGCCACGCCAAAGAGGATATAAGATAACTGGCTTATCGTGGAATAAGCGAGTCTCTTTTTTAAGTTGTCTTGTGCGATCGCCATAAGAGAAGCGACAATCATTGTGAACGCTGCTATGGAAACGAGTATTATCCCCAGTCCGAGCGCACTCATCAACTCGATACCGTATATGTAACACACAACTCTGACTACTACAAACACCCCTGCCTTCACCACGGCTACGGCATGTAAAAGCGCACTCAC
>QBUN01000285.1 GCA_013180565.1 Candidatus Methanophaga sp. GoMg3.2
ATGATAAAATTTCTGTGCTCACTAAAGAGCAAAGGGAGATTATTGAAAAGTTGGGGTTTGCGGATGCACTCTTTTAGGGTTGTAGCCTATACAACGCTGAAAGTCAGGTTATTAACAAATCACGATGCCATGAACCGGACATGGGAATTGAAATGCATTTAGCTCCCAATATTTGTTTAAGTATGTTTTCAATCCCCGTGTAAAAATTATGTAAAAATGTGCCCATACCCGCTAGCTCGGCGACTGTTTTGTCTGGTTTACCTTCTATCTTTTTTAGTTCAGCAAGGACTGCGGAGATATTTTCCAGTTCTACATCTACTTTTTCTCTTACATTAGCCATATAATTTCATCCCCTCTTTTTCTACCAATTTGTTAAATGGATTCTCTTTATCCAGGTTAACTATGTCTATGGGCATTGTGATCTCAAGTAATAACTCGCCATAGAATTCAAAGAAACGCTCAGGTTCTATTCCCCTAACACCAATATCAATGTCATTTGGATCTTCTCTATCAAGGCAAGAGCCAAATAAGATTACTGTCCTCAGATTGTATTTTTTTGCATACTTTAATATAGTTGCTTTATCTTTTTCTGATATCATTTATCTTCTTACCTCCATTTTTTGATTTCTTCTTTTTCTTTTTTGGCAATGTTCATTTTGCCTCCGTTTCATTAGTGTTCCGCAAAGAAAACGGCTCCTAATTGCGTTTGACCAAGTTCTGTCAGTTCGACTTCATCCATAGACAAAATCCCGCATCCGGGACACACAATGTCATTCTCAAAACGAGGTCGGTTTTCCTCTACTGGGAAAGAGATTTTACCTACGTCACAGTTGAATTCTCTTCTGCATTTCGTACATAGAAAATTTAGTTTTGTCATGTTTCTTCCCCCTCCAGAACATTCTGAATTAAAGCTTCAAGCTCAAGAAACTTAAAGAAACCTATCGGCTCCTCAAATTCAACCAATATATCTACATCACTTGTTTCCTTATCTTCGCCTCGCACGACGGAACCGAAGATACCTATTTCTTTAACTTTAAACTGCTTTGTCAGAAGCAGCTTGTTCTCTTTTACTATTTTTTCTATCTTCTTAAGCATATTTCTTTCTTGCTCCATCAGATCACCTCCTTCAAAATATTGTGTAGTTCTCAATCATTTTTTATTTACGATTTTTAATACAAAGTTCTGGTAAAGCTGGGACAATGTATTGGCTTCTAAGTAAAATGGTTGTAACCTCTCTTTAATCAATGGAATAAATGCTTGTAACCTCTCTTTAAACAATAGAATAGCTTCAATAAATTTGATACGCATCACATTAGCTCCAATAACTTGCTGCAATGGCTCTGGTAGCCCCTCAAGTGAATTCTTTACATTCTCAGGAAGCTTATCAAAATTATATGCTATGGCCTTTTCATTAGGCCACCACTCCGCCACATCCTTTTCTGAGAGATTGAGCAATAATTTATTCCTTACATCATCTGAAAACGTATCTAAATTATACACTACTGCAAATAGAACAGCCCACGCAGCCTCATCCTTTTTTGAGAGATTGAGCAGTAATTTATTCCTTGCTTCATCAGGAAACTTATCAAAATTATCTGCTACTGCTCTTGCAACCTCCCACACCGCCTCGTCATATTCTGAGAGTTTGAACAACCAAGCCGTTACATCTTCCGGAAGCGTATCCGGTTTATTTGCTACAACTCTTGCAACGGCCCATGCAGCGGCATCTTTTTCTAAGAGATCGAGCAATATATTAGTCTTTACATCCTCAGGGAGCTCATAGAAATTGTCCGCTATGGCCATTAAAAAAAATATAGTATCCCCTCTCTTTTCAGCGAGTTTGAGCATTAATTTACTAAAAATCACCCTATTTATTCTTGTGAAATCTTCATCTTCAACAAGGAGATTCTTTAAGGCTTCAGAATATGAAGGATGCGAAAATCTTATGTCTTCGCCATCAATATTGATTTTATCATCCCTAAACCAATTCAGAACCCTATCAAACCCCCATGCATCTTTTAAATTTAATTCCTTCACTAATTCTTGGTACGTTTCTCTAACAAACTCAACACTCAAAGAGTCGTAAATCGAGAGGAATGACAGGAATAAAATCTTATCATCTGTCATATTTTTTATTTCTTCTGCAAATGCCTTTGCTGTCTCTTTTGATTTCTCTTTGATTTCCTCTTTTAGCACACTTTCTTCTTCTTTGTCAAAAGTGGCCACCGCAAAGTCCTTTATATTCATAGGCGTAGGTAAAATCTTTTTATCCTCAATAGACTCTAAGACCAATTCCTTTAATTCCTTATTTTCAAGCCATCTACAATTTTCTGCTTCTGCCCACGAAAGAAGGATCTCTTTTCTCTTTTCAGCATCGTAAGATGGCTTCTTTACATTCAATTTCCTCTCAAACTCTTTAAGCTCCTTTGCTGATAATTTCTCTTTCTCGAACTCCTTAAAAACCTCCTCGCGTGAGGTTAATATTACATAAGCATCCTTAACTTGCCTAACTGTATCTATTATGGTTCCAATTTCTCTTTCTAAACCCTCTCTTCGCTCATATTTTGTCTTTCCAAAAGGGTCCTCAAAATAGATGATGTGTCTGGGCTTCAGCTCCGCACTTATATTTTCTAATCTTTTTCTCACCTCAATCCTTTCTGTTGGTTCTCCGCCCTTAATCCATTTCGGCTCATATCCGCTATTATAGTAGTCCCACATAAGCCTGACAGCAGTAAATGTTTTCCCGTATTCCGGTGTGCCAGTAATAAAAACAAATCTCTTTTCTTTTAGCGTCCTCGCCATGTCTTCGTACTCTAAAGGGGGAACATATACCTCGTCAATCCGTCCATACCATTTACTGCCCGCCTCTATTTTCTCCAAGAAATCAAACAGTCTGCCTCTTTGTTGGACCTTGTCGACATCGGCAACGAAAAAGGTTTTCGTTTTATATGAAATTTGTTCACAGTATTTCCTATCCAATGGCTCTAAAACATCAAAAAAATCTAGTGTGAAGAGTACAAAAGTTTCTTTTATTTCCTCGCCATGTTCCTTTTTGTAGTAACTACGATATGGATTAATAATATCGCTTTTCAAAAATTTTATTATTTCTTTCCTGTTTATGGGCTCTACCTCTATATCCTCATCAATTTCTTCCGTTCCTAAACCCACCTCAAGGGGAATAAATTTATAAGCTTTATGCGGAATTCTAATCGTTGTAAGTTTCCCTACAAGTTCAAGTGCCGTTTGGATATGATCAACAATCAGCACATAGTTGTCCGAGCCTTCAATTTCACTTATCCCTTTTGATATTTGAATTTCTTCTCTCTTTAATTCTCCTATTTTCTTTTCTAACGGATCTGAAAGATAATTTTGTCTAATCACATCTTCTTCAAATCCTGTTTTCTCCGCTATCTCTCTTGCCAAAGCTTCAAATCCCAGAATATCTACGTAAACAAGATACTTTTTTTTGCTCATTTTGCTTCTTTACCGATTTGCAAACCAAACACAGTAATCCTTTAAGGGTTGATAGTTTGCAGGATCCCCGTTATTAACCTCCAAATCACAGAGAGGGTGGTGATATTTTTTAACGTTATGCTATCCCAGCGAATGCAAATGAAGTCATTGCTGTCGTCATCTTCACCTATTTCTGAAACTCGCCCTTGCCATCCTCCGATACACAAATCCTCAAAATCAGGACACGGCATACCTTCCTTCACTTTAACCGAATCGCCTATTTTTAAACTTGTACGTTTCTTTTTCATGTTTAGTATCCTGTTGTCATTGACGTTCTATTGTAATGTTAAGTGCTATTGCACCTAACTTCGGTATTCGCATTACATAATATGCCGCCATATTTGTAAATATACGTGCACTATTGCATATATACTTTAGACGTCCCGAAGGTATCACGATTTAATCTTTTTTTACCTCAGCTCAATCTCATTCAGCATTTTCTCCGCCTTCTCCAACGCAGGCTTATAACCACATTCCGCCCTCTCCTTTGCGATTTCACCATGCTTTTTTGCCTGTTTTAAATCGCCAGCATCCAGATAAAACTCCGCTAAAAAGTTGTGTATATCCGCTTGCATCAATCGGTATTCGCATCTGTCTGCAATCAGCAACGCTTCGTCTGCAAATTTCAATGCCTCTTCTTTATGATTCTCCTGAAACCGAAGCTTCGCAAACTCCAAAAGAATGTCAGGTTCAAATTCCACAAGATTTATTTTTCGGTCTCGTGTCAATGCGTCGGTTAAATGTTCCTCGGCTTCTACAAAGTTTCTTTTCATGAGGTGGGCGGCACCAAGGAGGTATTCTGCACGGATGATGTCTCCTTCATAATGCTTGATATCTGCCAGTTCACGGGCTTTTTTGGCAAAGTCAATTGCTTTATTTACATTGCTTTTGAGTAAGGCAGTAATAGATAGATATGCCCATGTCATCCCTTGTCGTTGTTTAGAAACTTGTATATCATTTTTCCCTATTTTCTCTATTGCGAGAAATCCATTCATTGCAATAGAAAGTTCTTTTTCGGATTCCTCAAATTTCCCTCGATAGGCAAGTAGTCGCCCAAGTTTCTGATGATCAACTGCTTCCCAATATTCATCCTTAATTTCACGGAAGATTCCAATCGAACGCCGGAGGTTAGATTCTGCTGCATTAAATTCACCAATTAAAATTTGATCTTGACCGATATTACGCAAATCAATAGCTAGATTCTTTTTATCACCTGTTCTTTCCGCCAATTTAATACTAATTTCAAAAAGTGGAATTGATCTTACGATTTGACCAGATAAAGAATAGGAGTTTGCAAGAGCACAAACAATCCATTCTTGATCTGATTCATTTTTCAATCTCGGCAGTTTATCTTCTCCATCTGGGAAGAGAGCACGAAGAAGTTCAATTATTGTCTGATATGCTCCAAATCTATAATATAATTGATCATGAAGTTTAAGTTGATCTGTAGATATAAGTCTATCCCTAAATAATTTCGCAGCTTCATCATAACTCTCCGCTCTGACAGTATGGTGGTACAATTCAATAACCGGTGTTAAATCATCCATGTACTCTATCTTTTCTGGCTCAGGAATTTTAGCAAAATAATCCCTGAGTGTGGTATGAACTCCTTCTTTATCCCTTAAACGGTCATAACAGTACTTTCTCACAATCGGATGTAGATCAAAATTATTACTCTTTTCATCCCTGAAAAGCATTCCTCTGCCTACCAGTTCAATCAAAACATCGTTAAATGTATCCTCGCTACCAAAAAGATTTAAAATTGAAACTGCATCATAATCCATCGGATTTCTGAATGCGGAAAGTCTGCTCATAAACGCCTGCTTTTTCTCGTCCAACGAATTATAAGCAAGTTCTAAGATGTTATGCCCTTCTTTACCTTTCAACTCAGGTATTAGATTGTATTTCAGCCATTCATTTATATCCCCGGGATTTTTGGGGTCACGCATAATCATACCAGAAAGCAGCCTTAGGGAAAGTGGATGATAACCAACACTGTCACAAGCTACTTCTATTTCCGCTCTTGTTCCCTCAACGCCCTGACGGTGGAAAAATTCAACAGCGTCTTCTTTGTCCATCCATTTTAAATCCTTGCGCAGACAACCATCTAAATCGTCAAGCTCTTTTGGATACAAACGACTAGTCAACAGCGTTTTTGTTCGTGGCTTGCCACTTGCCAACCATTGGAGAAAGATACCGCAATTTGGCTCGATGCAAGCACGAAAGTCTCCGCGGTCATCCTCTTTAACCTCATCGCCCTGGTATGGGGAGCCCAAATTGTAATACGCTCGTAAAACTCTTTCCACGCCATCAAGCACCAAAAGAAAGCGATTATCACATATAATTTTATAAAGAAACTCCATCTGGTCCCTTCTTGATTCAAGCAAATCCCAATCAACTTCATCATCGATTAAGTACTCAATAGAATTCTTGAGAAATCTACCAAAACCCGACTCATAGTCGTAGAATGACCACCAGACAATCTTCCGCGGCTGTTCGTCACTCCCCTCAATATCTTCCATAAGCCAATACCATGCTAACGCCGTCTTTCCCATACCGCCAATAGCAATAACAGACAGCATCGGGTGAGTGTCTCCTGTCAGCCAGTCGGTTACCATTTTCCTCTCTTGCTCTCTGCCCGTAAAATTCGCCTGTAATGGGTATGGATGAGCGATATATGGCGGAACCGGGAATTTCTCTATATCCAACGTTAATTTTTCATAAAGAGTCTCTGAGGTTGTAAAAAATGAGCAAGTATGTTCCCTCAACAAGCTGTCCCGCAAATAAATTATAGAATTTTATTGTACATAAAGACAATGACA
>QBUN01000284.1 GCA_013180565.1 Candidatus Methanophaga sp. GoMg3.2
TGCTCATATAATAAGTGGCGTAATTAAACTTACCCACACAATCTTATGGAGAACCTAAAGTCTCTACTACTTCAAACTATATATATGAACCTGCACCTGAACCTACATCAGTAGAAAATTTAAGGTAAGACGTGTAATTACCTCTTGGTGCATCATCAGGAACTATCCATGGGTATTCGCCCGTAAATTTACTGCGTGAGTCTGGCGGTGTTTTGAAATCATAAGGATACCTCACGTTAGCGGGGCCTTGGATTTCTAAGAAATATGGTTCGCCTGCTAAACAAGTAGGTGGCTCCTTTCTAATCTCCCAAGTGTAATTTATCAATGTTCCTCTAGTGACCTTTCCTGTTGGATCTTGGCCAAAGGTGATAGTAATATTATCACACTCTTGTTGATCTTCCGCTGAACCAGCCACAAAGCTTGCTACAATTAAAAGTAACACTGCTAAACTCAAACATACGAATATTCTTTTATTAAGATATTTTAACGTCTTCATTTAAAACACCTCAAAAACCTTTTTATCCATTTTAAACACTTCTCGCACTGTATCACGCACTTCCCCGTCTCCTACGTCATCCAAATCCCTCTGTCTTGTAAAACCTTCAGAAAGCCCCAAGACGAGCATTCCCAAAATAAACAATGCCCCCAAATTTTTTCCCATTTTTTTTATTCCCACCCCTCTTCTCCGAATTCTTCAGTGTCATACGGCCTTTTATTGAGTTATTAATAGTTACGCATAATTCAAAGCTTTTGTTTTTCTCCTTCCGCCGACCATTTTTCCCCTTCGCTCTTCTCACCCTTAAAGCAGCGAACTTTTAATATATCGTTGTCCCCCTATAAACTGATTTTTGGTTTTTTCACATCTATTATTAACATAGATAAAGTCAATCAAATACACTTACGCAGCCCAAAAATGGTCTTTCCGTGCCCTATTACCTTTATAGTGGACAAATTCTCATAATGGAATCTTTTTCCTCCATATTACAAACCACTTAGTCAAGCAGGTATAAGCAACGCAATATTTTCCATGCTCACAGGACTCATTCCCCTCCATTTCGACGATTGTTTGGCAAAAAGAAGGTGAGTCAGAAAATCTCAGATTTCGCCCAAGGAATCCAATAGCCGCGTATAGTCTTATCAGGAATGTCAATTCTTCAGAAAAGATATTTGTCTATCCCTTGTGTGCGTATTCGATTCTCGATCTTCTGTCTATTGTCATCCTTAGACCGCTGTATCCAACCCATTCTGTGGATAAAGAAGCACGGGCATGCGAAGCGTTTTGATTAATGATTAACCATTGCAATTCTTGTTGAGCAGTTAACGACTCTTTTCGGCTATTAACGAAGCGGTAAAAGGATGTTTGATGGACCAGATCCTTTCCCTGTCCCTGTCCCTGTCGGTTGCCATTTCGCTCTTTTTCAATCTGGCACCTTGTGAGAAAATCCAAAACACGATTTTTGCTAATTCTCATAGGCATCCCTATGAGACTAATTAAAATACATCTTTTACTCTGAGGGAAAAGTTTCGATTCTGGGAAAATGTCCACTATAAAGGCTAGAGCAACAGAAGAGCCTCCTGGATTGATAAGAGATTCTTTTTTCGCTGCCCTAGCCAGGCGATTGCCTTTTCTTAAAGATAAATTCTGAGCGATAGTTTTCTAACGTCGGGTCTGCCTTGACTGCTTCATTATAGTACCTCCTAGCATCTTCAAATTCCCCTTCCTCCCTGAGCAACGTAGCTTTATTGAATAGTACCTTTGCATATGCTGGGTCTATTTCCAATGCCTTATCATAACAGTTCTCCTCTTCTTCAACATTATTTAGCCCATGATAAGGAGCACATGTTTTAAATACTCTGACCGTTATATAAAAAAGTGGTGATAGTATGGAAATATACGTAGCATCTAAAGAAATAAGCAAAGTTGATATGATGCGGCTGATAGAGAATCGCGAAGTAAGAGGCGGTGGAGAAGTGCAAACACTTAAGGAACTCTTGGGATCCATCAATGAACAAATAAAAACAAGCATAGAGCAAGAGTGTGAAGTAAAAATTGAGATAAAGGGCTCTGTTTCAATTAGTGGAAAAGGAGGAACTAATTGGGGGATCTTTAATCTTGGAGGTTCAGCAGAGAAAAAAGATTCTGTGACGATCTCTTTAGCAACTAAACTCATACCAACCTCGTAAAAGGCCAACCATAGACAGTATAAAAAAGCCGCATTATATTATTATTATTTTTTCTGGCTTCTTTAGCCGACTTGGCAATAGACTCTCCCAATAAAAACTGATTGTAGAAGTTTTCTACGAAATTACGGGCTGTTTCTTCACCCACCTTCAAATGGGTTCCAATCCAAGCCTTTTTATTTCTAAAACAATCTTGATGCGCCAACTTTTGCCCACCACAATCTCCAGTAGGCGTTACTTCTACTTCTGACCTGCATGCATTAAAGAAAACGACGTGTATACAATCCGGTGTTCTCATATTTAAATCCTTAAAGTCTATTATATCAACGTGCGATTCCAAATTCCCCTCTTCATGATGAGCAATAAAATGTAAAATGTCAAAAACTTTTCCATCTATTTTAGAAATATCGCTTGCGCTTTCAATAACCTCAATGACTTCAAAGCCGTTGTTTTCGTTAAAATATTTTTTCTCATCTTTCATCGATTGTGACTCCCCCAGCTTAATCAAACCAACTTTTACTTTACCATTAACTTTTATTTCAACTTCTGCTATTGACTGAGGGCTATGTTGAGTAAGCTTGATAGTTAACTCGTTAAAAACTTTAAATATCTCCCAACCTGACATTTTCTTTTCTGATCTTGCTTTTTTTCCGCTTTTGTAAGAGGTTGGGACTCTCGCTATGGCAAATTGATCACCCCAAAAAAAGGATTTATCCGGTCCAAGATTAACATATAGCAACTCCCAAAAAGGATTAATCTCTTCTATATTGCAGTCAATCCATATGGTTTTAATTTTTTTATAGTTCTTTTCTAAAAACTCCCTTATTTCTCCACCGATCAAAGAAGTGTATAGCCTATGCAAATTGGTCTTTGCGCTTTCTTCTTCAATTAACGATTTTTCGAAAGCGAGTGCTTCTAGCTCATCTTTTAAGTTCGTTAAAAAGTCACTATTGATATCTATATCAGAAGTGTATTTTAAATCAGCTTTTTCTTGTATTAAAAAATGTGTCATTTTAATTTCGACCTTGTCCCCCTCTGTATTCACTTTTATAATTGCATCAATTTGCGCGGGAATGGAAACAAAACCATATCCGGCAATAATAAAACCAAAATCATAGTAAAGTTTCAAAATATATGGCGCTGTAGACATATAGTTCATTATAGTATCCTGTAGATTATTCATACTTTTGGATCTTTACCTCCAACGTTTTTCAATGCATCTTCTCTATTGGATTTTGCAAGTGCATATTTTTCATCTATTTCTATCGCTTTATCATAACACTCTATTTCTTTTTCAACTTGACCTAATTTCCCCAATGCGATACCCAGATTTAACCACGCCTCTTTTATGTTTGGGTTCCTCTCGATTATTTCATAAAAACAATTGTGTGCATCATCATATAATCCTTTCTTCAGTTGCAGAACCCCTTTTTTGTGTAGTGCTTTGATTATTGACTCATCTACTATCTTAAGAAGATGTTGTCTACGCTCCTCTGAAAGTTGAATCATTGTCAACTGCTGTTCTAGATCATTAATTCTCTCTTTTAGCTCTTCAACTTCTTTTGTTCTATCCACCAAATCACGTATTACACCCTCTTTTACAAATTTCTCTATCAAATCGCCCTCTTTTACGAATTTCTCTATCAAATCGCCCATTTCTTTTTCTTCCAAGACTGTCGTGGGCATATCTTCATTTTTTGGGAGTAATCCCATTATTCCTAATATAAGCGCTGCTTTCTCTAACTCCTCCTTTGGATATGGTAAACTCATCAAATCCTCAATAACTTTTGGGTCAATAGTGACTTTGTCTGGTAATGCACTCATTTTTCCTTCTAACTCAATTACACGCTTATTAATCTCCCTACCCCTTTCGAGTTCACTCTTCATTATGTCTAACATTTCAATCCATGCGTTAGTTCGCTTCTTTTCGAGTTCAATCAGTTGTTCTTCCATACCAGAGGTTTCCTTTTTTAAAGGCACTATTTCATCAGTAGGCATATTTGTTTGTCACCCTTTCACCATACAATGTATCAAAGCGCTTCAAAATCTACTTCTTCATCTACTATCCTTCCATCTATTACTACTTTTTTTTCTTTCTCAGCTACTGTCTCCTTTAATGGCTTTATCTCGTTTTCAAGCAAGTTAATCCTTCCATTAAGCTTATTGATTTCTTCTGACGGTGCTCTCTCTTCTTCTAAACGCTTTATTGTATCTCTTAGACTCTCAACATCTTCTGAGAGAGATGCTGGTATCCTCTTCTCAAGCGTTCCAATTTCGTTTTTAAGCTCTTTTGTTTCTTCTTTTAGTGCTCTTTCCTTTTCAAAACGCTCTATTTCCCCCTTTAGCTTTTCAATATCTTTTAATATTGAATCGAAATCTTCCGAAGGTTTTGGTTTTCCCAAGAATTCCGCTTTCTCTCTTAATTCCTTTAATTCTTCAATTCTACCGCTCAAATTGCTTATTTCTGATTTTAAGTTAGTTATTTCAGCTTCTAAATCAGGTGTACCCGGAGAGTAACTAATATCAGTGACTTTAGCATCCCTTTCTATACCTATCGGTTCCAATTGCTTTTCCCTCCTTTTGTATATCTTCAGCTTACCCCCCTCCGCCTCTTTAACTTTTAGTCCAATGATTGTATCTTCAAAAATTTTCAGACTCCCATTTTCAAGCCTCACATAAAATCCCGTTTCATTACCGGTATTATTTATTATCCGCCATTTGTTAACTCCTTCCTCTTCCAACTTGAACTTATCTGGAAGTGCAAAGCCATCAGTTCGTGACACCTTCTCCAATTCGTTACTGATGGCATCCTCATTTAAGTCATCTCTTCCTATCTCCCAGGTAGTCAAATACTTGCCAGCGTGGATTTCCTTGTACCGCTTATTCTCCTTCTCTTTATCACAGATTGTTATCTCCGCCAAATGTTCTGCATTAGAGATAGAAACGGTATTCTTATCCAATGATTTGATTACAGCATCATTTGCTACCCACTCGAAATTAGGGACTTTGCTGAGCTCTTTGATGAACTTTCCGTCTTCATTACCATCTTCCCCTCTGATATTAGCCCAGCCACATACAGATTCCCATTTACTGTATAAAAGAGAAAGAACCAACAGTTTAGGGAAACTAATCCCTTCTCCAACTTTAACAAACTCAAGAAACTTCTCTGTTCCTATCACCTCAAGTAACTCGGATGGTTTCTCAATTGCCGTAGTAACTTTATTATCAAGTTCCTCTCTTAAAGCGTCTGCTAAAACGTTTTCGCCCCTATACGTTAAGATATAATCATCCGCGCCTCCGCTATTCGCCACATACGCCCGGTCTTCCAATGTTTCACGTTGGAAATCATTAAACAGTTGGTCAATTTTATCACCACCTAACGCATTACGGTAGGTGGAATAGGTATCCTTACCCATTGCCAACATTGATGTTAAAATCACTTCATCATCGCTTGCCGCTGCCGATTTAATATCGAATATAGACTTTGTAAATATAGGCATAATACCAGCATCCAGGTTTTCTATGGCATCATTCACTACCTCCTTTAAATTAGCTACAATTTCTATCTGTTCTTTATAAGTCTCCTCCCTTTTTAGGGGGCCTATATCCAGGGGAAGCAGAAAGCTTTTTGCCTCCTGCAATATCTTCTCTAACGCCCTATTTTCGCTTTCGTATACCTTTTGCTCGCCGCTCTCCTCGATAAATGTCAGGTTGTAGGTTTTGTCATCACCGATATTTAGGGTTGCTGTCCCCTCTGCTCCTTTTTCGATCGCTATTTCGGGTCTGTCTCCCGCCGCGGGTTCGCATATGATTTTGTTACCTTTTGGGTTGATTATTAGATCCTCCGCCCAGTCAATATCGAAAACATTCCTGAGAGACATTTTGAGTTTATTCTTCTCTTCCTCGTTATCCTTTTGGTTAATTATATCCCAGCTAAATAAATACTCTGCTTCAATCCCATCAGTTGGAATTTCCTCTAAAATCTTCTCAACTTTTTCTCCTAAATCACCCTTCTGCCCTTTTATTATCTCTTTAATAACCGCTATGGCTATCTCCTCTGTTGGCAATGCTGATTTTTTCTTCTCTTCTTCTATTAACTCTTTAAGCGCATCTAATAAATCTACAAAGCCTTGTGCAACTTTTAATCTATTA
>QBUN01000283.1 GCA_013180565.1 Candidatus Methanophaga sp. GoMg3.2
TATCTTCGGGCATATCTAAAAGGTGGCATCGAAGCGCTGAAAGAATTGAATTTTTCGTAATGATATTGAGCTTCAGGACAAGCAACAGGTAAAAGAAATTGGTATTAAGGACGGTTCCGACCTGGAGTTAAGATCGAAGGGATAGAATAACTGGGTGAGTGTGTTGCATGAATTTGATATGTAATACGATGATTATGCAGAACTAAAAGCGGCGATTGCTATTTCCAATAGATGTTGATTATATATTTGCGAATATGGTTAACAAATCAGATACTTCACCTTCACAATGTGGTATGCGATAAATAATGCGAGAAAGAATCCAAGGAATGTCAAAGAAATAGAAAAGACAAAGCCTAATGTACTCCCCCCTAACATATTACCAAGCGCAAAACCACCGAATAGACCGAGTATGGTAAAACAGGAAATAAAAATAGCGTATGGAAGGGCATGAAAGAGAACATTACCCTTTACCCCCTCTTTCATTTTCTCCCTATTCCGCATTTGGCTTAGCACTATATATACGCTATTAATTACTATATCTTCGTCCAGAGCATGAACGCAATCAGAAGCCCGTATATAGCAATCGCTTCTGCAAGAGCAACGAAAATCAGAACACGACCGAACGATTCAGGCTTCTCCGCCGTAGCTCCAGCCGCTGCTACGCCCGTAGCTGATATTGCGATACCTGCAGCAAGCGCTGATCCCGCCATTGCAATACCAGCCGCTATTGCTATCCATCCGCTATCCGTAACTCCTGACACTGTTTCCCCTTGTGCAGACGCAACACCCACTCCTGTGAGTAGCAAGAGCAAGCAAAGCGTAAATGCAAATCCGTATTTCGGTTTCATATTTTTCCTTTTCACCTTTTTCTTTTTACTTATTTACTTACTTATTTGTTTATATCTATTGAAAGATGATACGATTTCTAACATATAAAAGTTTCTGGTTTTAGCTCGAAAAATAAATGAATATCTCTTATATTTTACGGTTGAAATAAAGAAGGGGGTGGAAACCATTTGCAATGGTGTTTAGATCTGCCATTGTTGCGTGAACATAGCGGCGGCGATTAGGATAAAGTCACAATCCCTACTTCTATCTTGTCCGCTATAGTTATAATACCATAGGTTTTATACTTTGCCGGGAAGGCACCAGTTGCACTGCCGGGATTGAAGAAAATAGTACCGCCTTTTCTTTTAAGTTCCGGTTTATGCGAATGCCCGTAGATGATCAAATCCAAGTCGTCGCCCAATTTAGATTTTACTCGTTCTACTAACCCAAGTGGGCTCCCACCCTCCGAAGGATGTGTGACACCAATTCTAAACCCTTCAAATTCACAAATAGCTTCTCCCGGGAGTTCCGCCTTTATTTCTTCTGGGTCCATATTACCATGAACACCCTTAAAATCGCCCAGTTCCATCAATTGCTCAAGAAAACTTATGCTTGTATAGTCGCCAGCATGAATTATCAGATCCCCACTATTCAAATCTTCCAAAATACGTTCGTGCAAATCCGTCAGATCATTTGCATGTGTATCTGAGAGCACCACTATCTTCATTTCTGTATTAATCACTCTTATTTTAGTATATTCATTAAAGTTATTTACCCTTATAGTATTTGTATAGCTAATCTTAAAAACCACGAGATTCCACGAGATTAACACAAGAAATTAGGGTTAATAGGGATGGGATAGCTAATAGTTTATTAAAATCCGATTACTATTATTGTTTTCTCGTGAAAATCTGTGTAATCTTGTGGTTAACAAGAACGAATACACTAGTCCAATGGCTCCACCGCATCCTGACTCAACGAGAACACCTCCTTAAGCTGATCTGTTGATAATTCCGTTACCCATGCCTCACCAGCGCCGATAATAGACTCTGCAAGCTCCTTCTTACGCTCTATCATCTGATCTATGCGCTCTTCAAGTGTGCCAATGCAAATGAACTTATGTACCTGCACGTTTTTCCTCTGCCCGATACGGAAGACGCGATCCGTTGCCTGATTCTCAACTGCTGGATTCCACCACCGGTCAAAATGGAAAACGTGATTCGCAGCGGTCAGATTGAGTCCAATCCCACCAGCTTTAAGAGAAAGAATAAATAGCGGTGGCCCATGTGGGTCGGTTTGGAACCGCCGAATCATAGCATCTCGCTGCTTCTTTGTCGTGCCCCCATGCAAGAATAGCGTCTCGCAACCCAGCTTATCCTGTAAATAGTGCCGCAGCATAACGCCCATTCCCGCGAACTGAGTGAAAATCAGTGCTTTGTCTCCCTCTGCAAGCACTTCCTCAAGCATCGCTTCCAGCCGGGCAAGCTTTCCGGAACGTCCTGGCAAAGGACTACCATCCTGAAGGAACAATGCAGGATGATTAGTTATTTGTTTCAGTTTCATTAGAGTAGCGAGCACCAGACCTTTACGTTCGATCCCTTCGGAATCCTCTATTTGTCCCATCATCTCGGCAACAACAGCTTCATAGAGCGAAGCCTGCTCTTTCGTAAGGTTGTAATATACCTTCATCTCCATCTTCTCAGGTAAATCCTTTATAATCGTGGGGTCGGACTTCAGACGCCGGAGCACAAAAGGCTGGATTATATCTCGCAGCAGCTCGGCACGCTCATTTCTACGATATCGCTCGATGGGTAATGCGAAATTAGTACGGAAATGCTTGGCGGATTTCAGGTAGCCAGGATTGAGGAAGTCCATGATAGACCACAGCTCGGACAGTCGGTTTTCTACGGGCGTGCCTGTAAGTGCGATTCGGTGCTCTGCCACAAACTTCTTTATCGCCTGCGTCTGTTTAGCAGCGGGATTTTTTATGTTCTGCGCTTCGTCCAGCACGACATGCTGCCAGCGAACGTTTGATATTGTCTCTTCATCCCGATGCGCCAATGCGTAAGTGCTGATGACCAGATCATGCTTTTTCGCTTCCCGAGCAAAGATTTTGCCCGTATGCCTATCGGCGCCGTGATGGACCATGACTTTCAGTGAAGGTGCAAAACGTTCAACCTCCATCTGCCAGTTCCCGACCACCGACATGGGACAGATTATTAGTGTCGGCGCTAACTTCTTCACTCGTTTACCTGCTCGTTCATGCAAAAGGAGAGCAATTAACTCGATTGTCTTGCCCAGTCCCATATCATCGGCCAAACAAGCACCAAGCCCAAATTTATTGAGGTATGCAAGCCATGAAACGCCTTTTTTCTGATATGGGCGAAGTTTACCGTGGAATGTTCGTGGCGTTTTAACTGGCGTTATCTTAACACCTTCAGAAAGACTGTTCAACATATCTTCGAGCCAGCCCTCTGCTTCCACTTCCACTATGGGAAGTCCTATCTCGGTTTCCACCGCCTCATTGCCCGCACCGAATCCAAGCTGCATCGCCTCGCCCAGAGTCATCTCGCCCCGGTTATGTTTCTTCTTGAAGAACTTGATAGCTGTTTCGACATCATCAGGCCGCAATTCCACCCATTCGCCCCGTATCTGCACTAGCGGCACCTTTAAACTAGCCAATTGCTCAAATTCCGATTCTGAAAGCGTTTTGTCTCCCACTGCCACTGCCCAGTCATAAGCGATGATGCCTTTAGCATCCAGAAGCGCATGGGATGCCACTTTGCCATTTGTAACCTCCTGTGCAGGCGTCAGCTTGAGTTTTATGCCTATACGAGCACTCGGTTTTTCCCACCATGAAGGTAAGAGTACGCCGAAACCGCTCTGTTTTAGAAGTGGTGCAGACTGCCGCAGGAATGAATATGCCTGCTCTGCGTCCAGTTCCAGTCCCACAGGCCGTGCAGTTTGTAAACTCGACTCAATAGCGTGAAAGAGCGGGGCTGCTTTGCCGAGGTCCGTGAGCAATTGCTCTTGAGGGTTCTCAAACCTGCGTTTGAGAAACGTAAGCGTGCTTGATCTCGTTCGCCATACCGCCTCCGCGGGAACCAGTAAACTACGATCATCCCTAGCCTGAAGGAAAAAATGAATGGCCCATTCTTCGCCATCTTCTCCGTCGTCTGAGTCCGGAGGTGGCTCAAGCCGGAAGCAGGTGCGAAACGGTGCATCCGGCGCGGCAGGTCGAAGTTGAGTAAGCCATGTTTGTATCTCAGTATAAAATGAGTTTAAATCTTCCGATGATGCCACAAGAGTATGATTATCTGTTGAGAGCGCCTTGAGCCATTGTTCTGGTAAAGGCACCACTTTAGGGCGGCGACCACGACGTGGTGGAAGCAACGTGCTAGAATCTAAACTGTTACGTATAAATGCGTCCGCCATCTGATTAACAAAACTAGAGACCTGCTCTATCGGCGCTATTTCATCTTTGGTTGATAACGCGCGACAGATTGCTGGCATCGCCTCTGATAGCATATGCACTCGCTCTTCGTCCTCGCCCGTAATCACCACTGCCCAGGCAGCTTGGAAGGCGCCTTCCGCCTCACGAATAGCCGGTGCAAACTGCTGTCGCGTAATAAGTTCAAGCGAGAACTTTGCTACTTCTAGCCAGAACCGAAGTGAACTGCCAAAAGCAACGCCATGGGTGGGCTGCTCGGGCAGTCCAAGTAAGAACACAAATGCTAATTGTGGCTCAAAAATCAAGGTCTCTATATCCCAGCTCGCTAGCCCAGTTGCTTTATCCGCGCTGTAATCCTCTTCGCGAATCAGCCACGGTGATGGCAGTGGCCCTTTTTGGGTGGACGGTAAGAGAAATGTTTTTGTTTCTAATGCTGTTTGATCCGGAAGTTTTTCATCAGAAAAATCCACAAATACTGCTTTTAGCTCATCGCCCGCAAGAGAAAAAGGATGTACCCTCGGTTTAGGCTTCTTCGGCTCTTGACCTCGTGTTCTCGGTGCGGTCATTGGCATAGTGGATGATTCCACCCAGAGATAAAACCTGTCCCCCTCCCACGCTGCGTGTAAGACCTGCATATGCCCACATCATCTCCTTTTTTATATATTGTTGTTATATCATTTACGCTTTTTAATACTGATTCAACCCGTAAAAACTTAATAAATTTTTAGGACTTTAGAGTAGCATCTGTGTAAATCTGTAAAATCCGTGTCAAGTTATGATAATTATCAAAATGGGTAAACTAAACTATTTACTGGGAGTTCCCTTAGGCTACGAGGCGCATAACCTTTATAAACTTTCAAAAAGTTTTAAAAGCTTTACCAAAGAAATTGAATTATACCAAAAGGTTTATATTTTTTTCAGGGAATAGGAGATACGGAATTTTAACCGCATGGAGATCGTAATACTGAGATTGGGACACCGCCCAGAGAGGGATAAGCGGATAACCACACATGTAGGATTAGTTGGACGAGCATTAGGAGCGAAAGGCATGCTACTCGCATCTGGGGATAAGGGCATAGCGAGAAGTATAAATGAAGTCACGCAGAGGTGGGGTGGTGATTTCTTTGTACAAACAGGAGTGAAATGGAGCGACGAGCTAAAGAGATGGAAGCAAGAAGGCGGGAAAGTGTGTCATCTGACGATGTACGGTGAGAATATTCTTGACGTGATCGATGAGATACGGGCAGAAGCGAAAAGGGATAAAACGCGTATCATGGTCGTAGTGGGTGCGGAAAAAGTACCATATATTGTTTACGATGCTGCTGATTGGAACATTGCGGTATCAAATCAGCCGCATTCAGAAGTAGCTGCTTTGGCGCTCTTTCTCGATCATTTGCAGCGTGGCAAAGAGCTAAAAACTAAATTTGAGCATGCCGAGATGGAGATAGTACCTAAGAGGCGCGGCAAGGAAGTAATAAAGAAGGTTAATGGTAAATGAAAAGAGCTAACCCACTTCCACGCCTTCGCCCGCTTTACCCGGCTTCCTCGCAGCAGGCAATCGCTTCATCTCCGGTGGCACCTTCACTCTCAGTATGTTCGTAGAACGTACATGATATACCGGATCACCGGTCATCGGGTCGTAGTCCTCAGTGCGAATAATACTGCTTACTACCGTTTTAAACTTCAATACCGTACCGTCTTCCAACGTATATTCATTCCAATCTTCTTTTATCGTCTCAAAGTCTACGTCCATTGCTCCTATCTCCCTACCATTTGGTAAATGAACTTTCAATTTCTCCACCCTTTATCTCCCTTTCATAAATACGTGATAATATAAATTTGGTCTTTATGAATATAAGCTACCCATTACCCTTTTTCATTATAGATAAAGTGAAACTTCTAATTATTTAAGGCTCTTCGCTGTTTTGTATGGGTAACTCAATATCCCTAATATCCGCTGAAGCAG
>QBUN01000413.1 GCA_013180565.1 Candidatus Methanophaga sp. GoMg3.2
CATAATCAGGTTTTAACTCTATTGCCTTATCATAGGCTTTTAATGCTAATTCATATTCGTTGCTCTGATAAAAGTCATCGCCTCGACTAAGGTAATCCTCTGGCTTCAATTGAACTCCAAAAGCCTCAAGGAATTCTATTTTCTTCCCATATTCATCTAATAACCTTTTTTGGTCTTCTGAGAAGGGTTCTGAAAGGGATGGGAGCTGCTTAGCGAATTCTCTAAAAGGACCCAGCTCTTCTTCTGCTTTTTTCAGTCTATCAATGATAGGTTTCGCTTCTTCTGCGGCTTTCTTAGCTTCGTCTGCATATTCCTTTGCTGCATCGGCACTTGCCTTTGCTTGCTGCATAATTTTTTGTCGCTGCCGATAATCGGTAAATCCCAAAGCGCCAACTATTACAACTATTAATGTTAATAATCCCACTAACACGCCCATTAAGGTAGCAACTGTATTAAGAATACTTATAGACCTATCAAGGCTTTTCTGCGCGTGGTTTAGAATATCTTCGTGACTAAACACACTCTTTGCTAGCGATGGATGGGAAACGTTGACTGTGTCATTCTCCTGTCCACAGGAAGTATTAGTCAAACACCCGATAATAAGTATTGTTAGTAGTAGCCGTATTAAAAGTTCTCTTTTCCTACCCATAATATTTACACAGTTTATTTATAATGGTAGGTTGATAAATAAAAATACATTATTTATTGTTTCAGTGGCTGCCTATCCCATAAGCCCAATATAAACTCACCGGAAATCTGCCCCAGAGACTTTGGATTTTCCAGATTGCTAATGAATCCCGTAACTTCCTCAGTCCATTCTCCCGCTCGTGCAAGTGCAGAAAAGACCATGTCCTTGACTTGATCACTTGCTGGACAATATTCATCAACAAATGCTCCGATTATCCGCTTCTGATCTCTGGTAGGTAGTTTCTTCAACGTATCCACATAAAACCCGATGTTCAAATGGGCCAGGGACTCAAAGACAGGAATGCCAACCGACAAGGAGATGTTGTCCCTTAAGAACCTTATCTGCATCATCAACCCCTCACGATCAAGATTATATATCTCCTGGCATTTTGTTAGGACGTCACGAGTACCGCCAAAGAAGAGGTCGATATCTCGGAATTTCAAGCTCTCTTCACTAAACAGCGCTACTTCTTCTGACATTACATTTATCTTCTCTTTTATCACCGGAATCTCATCCCTATATATCGCATGTTCATAGTCTATCAGGTTACCATTAGCGTCTATATTCCCGGGATGAGTAAAGCAATGGTAAATCCCAAGCTCATGGGCTGTTCGCAGTACCATACCAAATCTCGCCAGGGCACTGGACAGCAGCTCAATATGCTCAACCCCCTTCATTATGGCGAGCTGGCGTACTATTTGGAAAAGGTCAAGCCGGATAAAAGGGATATAATCCTGCCCCCATCTTCTCAGAACACCATAATTGATAATTTCACCGTCTTCTGCAGTTAGAGGTCGCACATTTATCTTCGACCTTTCTCGCTTAATTGACGCTAATCCGACATCGAAATACTCTGCTTTGACGTTACCTCCCTTTTCGGCTATATCGTTTAACGCTCTCGCCTCTCGTTCGCCGTGCTCCTTCAAAAGCAATCCCCGTGGTTGACCACTTGCAGCCACTATCTCATCACTGTATGGCAAGGTAAGCCCCTTATATTCGTTGAGTTCGTTGTTCTCAACGATGAAGTATGCCCTTTGGCTGTGAGATTCAAATGCCTGCTTCTGTAACAGCATTCTCCGGACATCCTCAGCGAGATAATCTATATGTGAATATGCCATTTTTGTCTTCGGATCGAAATAAGCTATCCCTTGCGCTAATGGTCGTACACGCTGCCACTCGGTCATGTGATGTCCATATAACAATATATCTTCTTTTTCCTGCGTCATTATTCATTCAGCGGTATTTTAGCTGTGGTGAAGGTATAAAGAAGAACTCTTTTTACTTTGAAACGCCCCTTATTGCTATCTGTTGTACTTTGCATTTTGCATTTTGCATTGTCTGCGCAAAAATCGGTGCATTTTTGCGCAGATGCCATTCAGCGAACTCTGCTGCCCGCAGGCACTTCTACATCGGGATGCAGCAGTATCGGTTTTCCATTTACCTCCACTGCTAAGATCATTCCCTGACTCTCAACACCCATGAGCTTTACAGGCTTCAGATTCGCTAAAACCGGTACGAGTTTACCAATCAAACTCTCAGGCGTATATTCTTCTGCAATTCCGGCAACAAGCTGTCTCGTTTCATCTCCTACATCTACTTCAAGCTTGATTAGCTTCTTGCTACCTTTAACTCTTTCGGCATTCTCTATCTTTCCTATTCGCAGGTCGAGCTTTGCAAACTCGTTTATATCTATTATCTCTTCCATTTTATCACCTCATATCGTTAAGAAAGCATTGGAGCCATTAAAGTTTCTTGGTTTTGACCACCAATTTGTTCAGATGATACGCGGAATATATCGCGCCAAGCGGGTTATGGGCGAGAACGCGATCCTTTACAGCAAGTGTTGTTACCGGCGCCTCCGAGTATTTTGTAAACAAAGTGTCGTGTCCTATACACAATCCCAGGATGATGTTCAAGTCTGTCTTTTCATTGTTTAAAATCATTGCTTGCCCTATTGGATTGCACATCGCCTCTTCTTCTGCATCCTTGTGAAGACGTTCCAGCTCCAAATATGATTTGTCAATCCCACATACCTTGCAACAGACCGAAGACACATCGAAGTATTGCGATAGAACATCACATATTATTCCCGCCTCTTTTTCCATGCCTATGCAGAAAGCAACGCCTAATCTCCTGTAGTTCATCTCTTTTGCATATAAAATCAACTCCTCTATACGGTTTTTCTTCATATAATACCGCGATTCTATACGTGTAGAAACTCTAAGCGAGTTGAGGGCATCGCCTTTGTATGCTATTTTGACATCTTCTGCAATTTTAGTGCAGTCCTTGCCCTTATAGCACGTTTTCTCTTTGCAACTTGCGCAATTCATAATATATCTTATATATTCCTCATGATAATTTTGTTGCTACAACATCTGCAATTATAAAAGCAGCCTCTCTTCTCTCTGCCATCATCATAGTTCCATGTGCACAAAATAAGCCACATGCTAATCCTATCACCGTTGCGATTACTACTCTTTTTAGGTTCATTTTATCCACTTAATTGATCCCGATCCATTTCTATCTCCTGTTATATTGTGGTTCCTTCCAATATATATAGACAATGGCGTATAACGTCCCGAGCGTATACGACGTTGTGACCGAAGGGAGCAATGTCGCGAAGGGCAAGAGCGTTAGCCCGTAGCGTATATGCTGATGGTAGTAGAACTCTTTTTATGAATAAATAAATGAGTGCTTATTTAAATTTATGTATCGCCATATCCGTACTCATGTTTCTTCCCGTAGCAGTGCCCGAAAGCATGCCTGTTGAAAATGCTTATCATTGGTTAGCGCCTCTTTTAATCCCTGCTCTTGCATCACAACGATTGATATGCAGCCGATCATCCTGATTGAGCAGGGCAATCCAACAGACCGTATCAACAAAACACCTATTGGTCACCATCTGATCCCCGCCTTGGGATTCCATAGAGATAGTGATCGTGCTCCGTTGCTAGGTCTGAGATGTTTGTTTTTACAGCTAATGAAGATAGATTGAATGCAGGGTCCTTTTCAATATCGTTTATCTTCTGCTTTGATTCAACACTCAAAACGTAGCACGTACCCACCTCCAAATCTACCCTCTCTTCTGGTCTCAGCACTTTACCATCAAAAACGGCATGCAATGTCTTTGTCTTAGTCATCTTACGCCTCCTATATTATTACATATAAGATATAATTTTTCTTTGATAAAGCTTTCTTTTTAAAGAAAGGTTTATGTCCGCTTCTTTTATCTTTGTATATAAAGTATAACTTCTACCTATAAATTTAATTTAGGACGCAGATGATCGCAGATTATCAGGATTTAAAGTATAAAAAAGTGGGAGAAAGTTATACTTTACAACCGGAACCAATTTTATTACCCATTGATATGTTAGTAAAAAGTTACCAATACATAACGTTTGGAAATAACAATCTGCACAATGAAACTTTCTATGCGAACTCCGCGTTCTCTGCGATAAATGAACTGTGACATTGTCAAATTAAACCTTTTTGCTTGCAAAAATATATGGTGGCAGAAGTGATGGGTTTAGCTTTTGACACAGGAGGAGATGATAATAAATAAAAAAATGCACAATCCTGACAAAAACGCAAAAACCACAAAAATAGGCGTTGTTATAACCGACCCGGACGACTGGACAGCGAACGCCTTCTTGACGAACATTCGCAAAAGAGGTGCAATCGCCATACCTATTAACCTCACAGCGTTAAGCGCTTCCATCTCCGCTTCCGATTTCGCTATCTTCGATACCGATTTAAATAACATATTAGCACTCGATGCGATCATTGTCAGAGACGTTGGCATCAGTTTCGCTCTGGAGCAGATTTCTTTTAAGTTCGATCTGCTTCGGCTGTTTGAAACAGCGAACATACCTGTTATGAACTCGCCCACAGCAATCCAGAACGCAGCAAACAAGTTCTTCTCCTTTTATCTCTTCAAACAGGCACAGCTACCTATTCCGCACACAGTACTCACTTCCGATTTGGGTGTCGCGTTGAAAGCAACAAAAGAATTGGGTAATGCAGTCGCAAAACCTATCTTCGGCAGCCAGGGTAAAGGGATAGTCAAGCTTGAAAGTACACAGCCCGACATGAAGCAGAAACTCGCAGCGTTACTGAAAGAACGGGGTGTGCTTTATTTGCAGCAGTTCGTGCCTAATCCAGGACGCGACATAAGAGTATTTGTGGTTGGCGAAGAGGCATTAGGTGCTATCTACCGGATTTCGCAGACTGGGTCGTTTATTAGTAACTTGAGTCAGGGCGGCACCGCACTCAAGTGTGACCTAACAGAGGAGATGCGAATACTGGCAGTAAATGCGGCAAAGGCAGTAGGTGCGGATTTCGCGGGCGTTGACTTGATAGAAGGAGAAGAAGGGTTGTTTGTGCTTGAGGTCAATGCGACACCTTCAGGGAAAGGTATAAAACTCGCGTGCGGGATTGATGTCACGGAAAGGATAATTGAGCGCATGTTTGAGCGGATTTTGTGAGTTTGTGAGTTTTGGGATAAGAATTCATACGGCAAGCTATTGGGCAAATGCCTAAAAAATCGTTTGGATGATATTTGAGTGTTGAAATACAGTTTTGATGCTATCATAGTTTGCGGCGAGCTCTGTTTTATGATTTCATTCTTCATATCGGAAAGGAAATCGACCGGTTTTATGAAATATACCCTGACATTTCCATATCTAACGTAATAACTCCGCCTCTACTTCTTTGCTAAACGCATAATAATCTTTCTCACGTAAATCCGCGATAATTCTTTTTATCTCTTCTACAGGAATCTTTCTTTTTCTTTTGCCTCTAAGCAAAAATGTTGGAATTGAAATTGCTTTGAGCTTTTTAGCCCTTGCAATCGCTCTTGCATGTCTATCACTTACCAATATCTCTGCTTTGTACTCTCTCGCCAATACCATGCACCCTAACTCGCCTTTACCAAGACTTGTTATCTCTTTTTGATCAATAAAGTCATCGCAAATGCTTAAATCTACCGTTTTAACCAAGATATACCGCTCATCGTTCAGGACATCTTCTGAAAAAGCTATTCTTAATAGAATTTCATCGAAAAAAGCGGTCCTTTTCAATTCATCATACACTGTTTTTGGTATAACTAGTTTTTCTTCATTGGATACTTCCAAAATTAATTCCAGTCGCCCAATTTTTAAAAATGAGCTGAAGAAGTCCGTATCCATTACGATCATAACTAAGTTTTCAACTCTCTTAACTCTTCTTCCATCTCATCTATTGTCTCGGCACCTCGCCTGAGTTTTATGCCTTGTTCCACCAGTATTTCCTTTATTCTCTCAATATCAACACCTGCTATCTCCATCGCTCTACCAAGCGATATCTTGTCATTCTTATATAACGCGCAAGCAATAGCTACACGCAAATCTCTTCTTGCATCCATCAATGTCTTTACAGCATCCTCAAAAAACTCTGAAATATCTCTGTAATACTCTGTATCTGGAATGGCTTTTAATTCCATTTCTAATCCGGGGGATACAACGAAACTTATTTTTTTATTCTTCATACTATACGCTAATTGTTTATTCGATATTAAACGTATTTTGTTTTGCTCCTTTTTATAACCTTTCCAATTATACCGATTTTCACGAGAAACATTTTCTTAATTTCCGCTTATCCCGCCTCATCGCCTTCCCATGATTATGTATAGCACGATGATTATCGCTGCTATCACTAATGACACCGTACCTGCATCCACTATTGGTGCAACCTCTTCAAATAACCAAAAACGTCCCGCTCTCGGTGTTTGGTATTATTTCAGCCAAATCGAGGTTATGCACCAAAACCGCCTCCAACGTTAGATAGCTCGTTGTGCCGGCATCGCCTATCACCTCAAAGGCGACGCTTGCTACTGTACCATCGCCATTTATACCGGACGAATCCGCCAGCGCGATTATAACCGCTCCATCATTCGCGGTATTCGACTCGATTAGCGCGTTTTTACCAAGTGCACCTGCTTCGACATCTACTGCGCATAAGACATCGGCATCATAATTCAAAACGATGTCCATACTTCCGACTTCTGTGGAACCTTCAAGATTGATCGGCACTTCTACTGTACTTCCTTTTGCTCCTGTTATATCGCTCACGCTGACGGTCAAACCACCTGCCGAGGCGAGAGCTACAAGGCATAGCAAGCATAGCAAATAAATCCCTCTCCTGAAATTTTCCGCTGGAAGACAATAGAATTAAAATAAAATTCCGGTTTGGTCTTTTCTAACAGTGTCCATGGACGCAACTTACACATTTACCCTCTTCGTAATTGCACTCGTGTATGAGTTTTCCATTGGCAGACCAGCCCTTACATACTCCATGCTTTTTGCCATCTTTGTAATTCCTCTCGGATCTGAGTGTTCCATCTACATGCCACTCCTTATATACTCCATGCTTTTTGCCATCTTTGTAATTCCTCTCGTATCTGAGTGTTCCATCTACATGCCACTCCTTATATACTCCATGCCTTTTGCCATCTTTGTAATTATCCTCGTATCTGAGTGTTCCATCTACACGCCACCTCTTAAATACTCCATGCGCTTTGCCATCTTTGTAATTCAGCTCGTATTTGAGTGTTCCATCTTCATACCACCCCTTACATACTCCATGCGCTTTGCCATCTTTGTAATTCCACTCGCATTCGGGCGTTCCATCTTCATACCACCACTTAGTTACTCCATGCCGTTCGCCCTCAATGTTGTGACAATAGAAGCGAAGTTTCTTCGTTTTTTCCGTGTCATACCACGTGTAATACGGACCAACAAAGCCGTTTGGCGTTGACCAATATTCACTATAGTCTTTTACAATGTGGGACGCTTCGTTTGGAATTGGAATTGGACAGTTAAATTCTCCGTCAGAAGTGTCTTCTTCCTCTTCTCCCTCCTCATCTTTCTCCTCAAAAAAACCATATTTGATCAGCAACTCGACGAAGAAGATCTTCGCGTTGACGGCATGTGTACGAGCGCTGTAGTAAGGCTCTTTTTCATCACGGGGGTATGGGTATGCACTTTTGAGATCAAAATCTGCGATAAGAATGGAGTCCGAGTTGTACGGACCGACCACCAGCACCGCCAGACCAGACTCCCTGAGGATACGCATCTGCTCTGGATCGGGATGCTTCGCCTCCAGTTTGAGATTTTTGTACGGATCACTACGGTCGATTGGGCCCTTAAGCAAGCTCTTCGCCCATGTCTTGTCCAGATTTTTGTTGACGTTATCCAAGATCCAATTTATCTCACGGGCTGCGCCCTCGATGGCGTATTCTGGCTGGTTAAGGCGCTCCCAGGTAATGTAATCTATGGCACACTCGCGCTTTAACTGTAAGTATTCCTCGAGCGAGAATTCTGCTTCTCCTGGCTGCATGGGTCCCACTGACTGAAAAGGGTCCTCTTGCGGTTTGACTGGTAGTGTTTCAGGAGTCTCGAGGAATTTCTTGATATCGTCTTCGGTCACATCCACAAGACCGTGTTTCTTAGCCGTGTTAATGGTTATCTGTGCCATGCCTACTGAGCCCGTGTCAAAAATCACCTCTTGGAGCTGGTCCCACAGACCGTAGTCTCCTAATTCGTTGAGAATAACTGTAGCTAGGAGCCGCTGAGGAATGTTATGCTTTTTAGCAGCCACCCTAATATCTTCTTCATAGGGGTCGATCTGTTTGTGGATCCATTTGAGTGTTTCCTCCTCTGTCATATCGTTCAGTGTACCGGGGTTCATGCGTCCCCATGCAACTACCGAGGCCCGCTTGGATGCAACTTCAATAACCTCCTCCTTATTTTTTCGTGTTTTTATATCATACTTCAGTACAGGGTCTGCCTCTATGATCTCATCGGGAGGTCTTGAAAACTCAAGCTCATCAACGCTTTCAGCAAATGATTTTGGGATTACTTCTATGTGCGAATATTCTATCGCTTTATCACCTGTATTCTCAAATCTAAGTATGATCTTTCCACTAAATCCCGAATCAGTCTTATCAAGTTCCCTACTTTTGTCTAAAAACAGGTCTTCAGCAACCTCTTCTCTCTCGAAGGAATAAACATATTTGTCTTCTGAACCATCATTATCAAAATCAAACGTTTCAATGTTGCCGACGATGAACTCTGGAAGTTCATCCACGCTGGGCTCCTGTGTAGTTGGCGTGGGTGCTGGACCTGTTGCACCGCTGCTGTATACAACTACATTATCCCAGTATTGGTCTGGTTGGTAGTAAAGATAGAGACCTATCTTTCCCTTGGGGAACTCTGCGTTTTCCAATGTAGTTTTCAGTACATCATTTACGTAAGCTTTAAACTCGCTGCCTACAACTTCTACTTTCACCTGTAGCTCTTCTCCAGGCTCATGACCTAAGGTCACTTGCCCCTTATAATCGGCCCACATACCGCCCTTTCTAACATACCAGTATATGTCGTTGTAGCTTGGGCGAACAATCAAAGCGATACCGTTGTCTTGATCCTGTGCCCGCACGAGCAAGCCACCATCCTGCGCATTGAAGAGGTCAGCCTCTATGACGTAATCTTGCCAGTTCGTGTCGCCAGCCATAGAAAATCTATAGGTATCTGTCGTAGCGGTATATTTGCCAGTGTACGGGTATAAAAGATGTACTTCCCAATTTCCAACTTCATTGCCAAACCCCGGAGCATAACCATCATCAAAATTCGCCTCAAAAAGAATTGTTGCCTCTTCGGAAGTTGGCAGTGTCCCCTCTTGCACCGTAACAACATTACTTCGGGCAATATCGGGCAATTCAAAGCTATCAAAGAGCCGAAACTCATAATCGCCTGGCTCATCTGGTGCAGTGAAGATTAGCGTACCGCTCTTTTCCCCTGCTAAGTAGTATCCCACATCATATTCTTCTTCATTCGGGTCACCAACCTTATACCTGGCAATCCAGTCCAATACAAAGCCAGGCGCATCAGAATACGTTACGGTGATTTCATCGCCCGGGTTAACAATATTTGGATAAGCGGAAATATCAACTGAAGAACCACTTAACCCGCAAACCGGAACTACGCTCATAACCAAAAAAGTTATGACCAATATCTCTAAAAGTATAACAAATTTCTTATTTGTGTTCATGGCATCCACTCCCTAAAAGTTTAGCTACAAAGAACTTATGTGTTTTATTCTCTCTCCGAGTATAAAAGCTTTTCCGTTTTCTTTTTTAATTAAATGCTTGTATTGTTTATTATTTATTAAAGAGCGAGCATGAAAGTCGTATTTTCTATAGGTGGCATATATTTCGCAGATGCAGCGCGCATAAAAGCACTTGCTAAGGTCTTAGATGAGCTTGCGGTGTCATGCACCCTATATGTAGTTACCGGCGGTGGAGCGATAGCGCGCGATAGTATAAATATAGCACGTGATTTAGGCGCGAACGAAGCATGTTGCGATTATATCGGCATAGCGGTGACGCGACTAAATGCGAAATTACTCATAACCGCGTTAAAAGAAGCGTATCCGGAACCGTTTTCCGATTATAAAGAAGTGGCCGCGGTGCAAGAAGACAATAAGATAGCAGTAATGGGCGGTGTAAGCCCCGGACACACAACCGATGCAGTAGCTGCGATCCTCGCTGAATACGTATATGCAGACCGTCTCATAGTTGTGACCTCAGTAGACGGCGTCTACGATGCCGACCCGCATGTTTATCCGGACGCGAAGAAATACGACCGGCTCACGGCAAAGGAGCTCGTAGCGCTGACAATGAAAGAGGTGCTAAAAGCAGGGTCGCAAATTGTTGTAGATCCCGTTGCCGCGAAGATAATAGAACGGAGCGGAATAGAGACTATTGTTATTGATGGCCGCAACCCACGTAATATTACCGGTGCCGTTCACGGCGATCATCATGGCACTGTGATCTCGTGAATAGGTCATTGTCTAAAAACCCCGTGATTTATCACCGCTGAGATCGCCGAGGGCGCAGAGTTTAAGACAAGAGCTTTCCAATCAACGCTTGTTTCTTCTGATGCCTCTGCGTTCTCCGCGCACTCTGCGGTAAAACTTGAGGATATAGTGATTTCCCACTGGAAGATTCGACAGTGTCGACAGCCCGTTATTCGGATGTCACGAGTCCGACATGTCGCATAGGATTAAGCACTTTAATACCAAGTGCAGCAGCTTTCTCTTCTATCACTTCCCGTTTCCGTCTCCCTACTGTTGCTGCAATCCGCACAGCTACTTCATCTATTGGATCTGCCTTAGCGAGGTCATTTGGATTAAAGATAAGCACTTCGTGCATTCCTGACGGATGCAAGCCACGATCTTCCTTTCTCCTTCTATACCCTACTTGCACCCATGCCGGTTTTCCACCTCTATGCTCTCGCACCTTGTTATCATGGCCACGAGGCCTTCTCCAGCTCTTACTCAGCTTCTTCTTCTTCCACCAGCCATATCGTGCAAATTTTACCCTTCTTCTCTTTATCATTTTTACAGTTTCACCAACTTTACATCTATTAGATTCTCTACCTTCATTATATCTTCTATAATATCGTCAGCAACCGGATTGTCCACATTAAGTACCATCACCGCTTCGCCTTCTATCTTCTCACGCCCCACTCGCATCCCGGTTATATTTATGCTGCGGTCACCAAGAATCGTACAAACAGGACCTATCACCCTCGGTTTATCAATGAATGAGCATATGAGCATGTGGCCGGAAGGAGACGCATCCATCCAGAACCCATCTATCCGCACTATTCTCGGATCGTCTTTGCCGAATAGCGTGCCGGAAACGGTCGTTTCAAACTCGCCTTCTGTACGCAGGGTAATGCTAATCAAGGAGACGAAATTTTCAACGCCCTCCGTCTTACTCTCCGTGACTTTAACCCCGAATTTCTTCGCTATTGCCTCGGCATTCACATAGTTCACACCATCTGTGAACCACGCTAGGAAGTTCTTCAGTAGCGCTACGGTTATCATCCTTGTGTTTTTACCTATGCCTGCTTCTACCGCGCCTAATTCACCTTCATAAGAAACGTTAAACTGCTCAATTCGACGCGATTTCGGGATCAGTTGTGCACCGAGTAATCCCAGTTTCTCTGCTAATACTAAATACGGTTTTACGGTATCCATCAACTCCTCTTCGACATATAGCATGTTAAGCGCATTTTTTACCGGCTTGTTGCTTAACGCTCCTATCACCTCATCGGCAATGACAACAGCAGCAGCTCTCTGCGCTTCGGTTGTTGATGCACCTAAATGCGGTGTAACGATTACTTCTTCCAGCTCCAGCAGATCATCATTGTTGGGGGGCTCATGCTCGAAGACATCAAGAGCAGCGCCTGCTACTTTACCTGCCTTTATCGCTTCCTTTAGCGCATCCTCATCTAATATACCACCACGAGCACAATTTATTACACGAACGCCGTCTTTCATCAATTCGAACTCGCTCTTACCTATCATATGGTACGTGTCCTTTGTGAGTGGCGTATGCAGAGTTATAAAATCAGCGGTAGCAAGTACCGCCTTAAAGCCCAAAAGCGTAATTCCTAGTTCTTTCGCTTTATCCTGTGATATAAACGGGTCGTATGCAACTACTCGCATTCCAAACCCTTTTGCTCGCTTTGCTACTTCGCCCCCTACTCTTCCCATACCGATTGTGCCCAATACCTTGCCGTTCACTTCCACACCCATGTGCTTCTTTCTTTCCCACTTGCCTGATTTCAGCGACACGTTTGCAGCCGGTATATCCCTCGAAATGCTGAGCAGCATCGCAAATGTATGCTCCGCAGCAGAGATGGTATTTGCGTCGGGCGAATTAACTACCAGAATTCCCTTTTCCGTCGCTCTTTCCACATCTATGTTGTCCACACCGACACCAGCCCTACCTATCACCTTTAAACGTTTGCCGGCATCGATTATCTCTTTCGTCACTGTTGTGCCGCTTCTTATCACCAGAGCATCATAGTCGGCAATGCACGCTGCTAAATCTTCCTTGTTTAAGTCCGGTTCTACGTCAACGTCTCCAAACTCACGCAGCTTCTTTATCCCCTCTTCTGAGATATTGTCGGTTACAAGCACTTTACTTGTTGTTCCTTTTTCCGTGTTCACACTCATCTGGGATTGCCCACTCCCACTCTTTAAACGCACTTAGTGATATGAATAGATAATAGATATAAGTAAATATAAATAAAATCAAAAATATCTAAACCGCCCTCTTATACGCTCCGCTCTCCTTCGCCAACGCAACAAGCCGTCTATAACACCCTTCGCTTTCCAGCGTATTGGAATCACCAATTAAAACCAACTTCCGTTTCGCTCTCGTTATGGAGACATTAAGCCTCCTCAAATCATTGAGAAATCCTATAGTCCCCGATTTGTTACTCCTCACAAATGACACAATGACTACCTCCTTCTCCCTGCCCTGGAACCCATCCACAGTCTTTATCTCCAAGCCCTCTACATGGAGCATCCTTTTAATCTGCGCTACCTGGTCATCGTAAGGCGAGATAACTGCTATATCTTCCGGTCTTATACCCCGGTTTAACAGTCGTTCGGCAACATCCTTAACCAATCTCGCCTCACCGGGGTTCTCTCTCGATGTAGATCCTTTTCGTACACGTTCCTCAAGCTCATCGCAGGTATCAATAAACAAAAATGGTTTTACATCTTCACTCTCTTCATCTACTGATTCTGGGAGTATATCCATAAGAGTACGCCGTTTTACCTGTTCATCTGCTTTCAGCTTACCATCATAGAACTCCCGATTCGGGAATTCCGCTATCTCTTCGTTCATTCTATACTGCACATCAAGCATAACTCGTATCTTATCACCATGTAGCGCCAGAAGTCGCTCGAAAAGACTCTTGGTGAAACTCCTGCATGCCGCCTCCTCGTTCAAAACAGTAGGTGGTAGCTGCTTGTGATCCCCAGCCATGATAAACCGCTTCGCCTTGAGCACGGCAATCAATGCTGAAGGTTCGGTGGACTGAGTGGCCTCGTCAATAACGGCAAAATCGAACTTTTCCGCTTTTAGTATCTCTGAGCCCGCAGTGCTGTTCGTTGTGCAAATTACTGTCGCAGCCTTTATAATTCGCCTTATTGCTCGCTCTTCCAGTTCACGTGCATCACCAAATAACTTGTCTAGCTCATGTTTCAAATCAAGCCATTTCTTCATGCCCTCTATTTTCTTCAGCGGTATTCCCCTCGTTGTCGCCCCTTCACTTGCAAGTAGCATTATCTCTTCATCACTTAATCCGCGTCTCCATCGCATTTCCGGCATGATATACCGTTTCATGTGTTCCTTTAGCTCATATGCTCGCTCCCTGAACTCCTGCGCTTTTCGATAGTCCGGCTCGTCTTGAACGAGATAATCGAGGCTTCTTCTTCGTAAAGCGGGTATTATTCGTGCCGGATGCCCTATTCGTACTACGTTCACGCCTATTTTGTCCAATCGTTCTACTAGGTTATCCACCGCCACGTTGGAGTCTGCTGCGGTTAATATCTTATTGCCACGCTTAATAAGCTGTGCTATGACCTCAACGCAGGTTATCGTCTTACCCGTTCCCGGCGGTCCATGGATGAGGAAGAAGTCACGTGCCGCCAAACTCCTTATAACCGCTTCCTGTTGGCTTTTGTTCAATTTCGTATTAAAGAATTCTATTTTATCTGTCTGGGTGAACTCAGGGGCAGTATTACCAAGTAATTTGTCCTTACGCCAGCGCGGCAATCTTTTAAATTGCTTTAACGCTTCGATCATCCGTTGAAACGTAATGTCATTAACAAAAAGGTCAATTCTAAGGTCTTTATGATACACAAAACCGGGTGGCGCATTATCAAATGCAACTGTGATAGCATACGAGGTCTTCTCTGCTACAGTACCCAGCGGGTTGTCCTCATCCCACAGGCTTGTTTTACTTATCAGTACGAGATCTCCAACTTCTATTTCACTTTCTGGTAATGTGGTACCGGCAGTTTGTTTTCTAAACTGCACTAAGTGCTTTCCGCCCAGTCCCAGGTCCTGAGATTTTCCTTTCATCATTAAAAATGCTCTACCTCTCTCTTCCCGTTCTCGACCACTCAACCGCCGCATCTCCTCTTCATGCCGCCGCATCTGCTCCTCGCGTTCCAATTCCACGAGTTCTGTAAAATGCCCTATATATTTGTTATCATCCATTTTTTTAGTCGTGTCTCAAGCTTAGTTAGTTTAGTTTGAGTAAAGATATTGCTTTACATCACCCTCCGGAGACAATTCTGATAATCGTTACCTCACCCTTATTTAGATTCCCCAGTTTTTCATCTTCCGGCACGGGCTTACTATTACGAAGTACAACAACCTCCACCGGATTTATTCCAAGTTTCTCTAATACATTCTCGTATGTGGCATCATTCGAGACTTCCAATCTTCTCTCTTCTTCTTTATCTGCAAGTATCTTCACTTTAAGTTCCATGACCCTTTTTCTTTCTAAGAATGGTTTTTTATGCTTAATAAAACACATTCTCAGGAGAAATTGCAAAGATGCAAGTCAAACAGGTATCATGTATCTTGCATCCCTTCCAAAGATCATTTCAAAGCGAGAGCGACCTTATCCACTCGCCCTTCGCAGCCCTTGTCGTACCTACGACCAATCTCAACTCATGCTTTGTGCGCTCTATTACGCCACGAGCTTCTATCTTTTCGCCTGCTAACGCTTGCCCGACATACGTATGCGTAAAAGAAAGAACCTTGCTTATCTCTGGGTGTTCTATTTCGTATATCGCGGGATTATCAAATGAATAAGAGGCGTCCTTTACTTCCGCAGTTATCGTTGCATAACCTATCCTTTCGCCTATTTCATAATTTCTCATATCCAACTGCTTTATCTCTTCTCGGTCTCGCGTGTATAAAATATCAAGGTATGTGTCCCCGATTGCACCCCTATTCTTCTTCCTCTGTTCATGTGCTACAAAACGATTGTAACTCAATTCCGGCTGCCTTTTATTGTATATCCGCCGCCACACGGCATCATTTATCTCTACGAGAATGCCTTCTTCCACTGCTGCTTCTATAACCTCTATCGCACGGTTGAAGTTCGGCAGCCCATAAAGGACGAAATCAAGGTCTGAATTAGCGCTGTTAAGACCA
Organism: Candidatus Methanophaga sp. GoMg3.2; assembly: GCA_013180565.1. The sequence goes on from QBUN01000413.1 coordinate 15,759, forward strand.
CATAAGTAGGAGCCGGTAATCCCTATCGTATCTCTCGGGATACGGTTTCCAAGAAGCTCAAAAATAGTTTGGGCCTGCTCTTCTCGCTCGGCAATTAACGGTAGCTCCTCATCTGGTCGCAGGATTTCTTTTATATCCTCTTTTGGAACCACCTGCATACCACCTTTAACATATTCGGGGCAATGTCTACCTAAGAACTCATATGCGTCGTAAAAGTCTAATTTCCTGTATCGACCCCTCTCCGCGACTCTTTCGCCTCTGTCGTCTGGAACATATCGTAAGAGGCATTTCACTTCCTCTTCGCCTAAGTCATAAGAGACAACAGAGAAGATCCAATTTTGCTTTGTTATTACAAAATCTCGAATCCTTACTGTCATGCGCCACTCGCTCTACTACAACTAAAGAAATATTATATTATATCTTTAGGTAAAACCTTTTCTTAGAAAGAAAAGCGTTAATAAAATAAAGGTAACTAAAGTAAAGTAAATAAAGATAAACGAAAATGAAGCTTTTATTACGGTTCCCCCGTCCTGGACACAAAACGCCGCGTACTGCGGAAGTAATACTCGAGACAGGTGCGAAAATAAACATAGATAAGGCGAACGTGGATGCGGTGAGTGGTGAGCTCATTGTTGACGTACCGAGCGATAAAGTAGATAGTGTTGCAGAACATTTCAGGGAAAAGGGTGTTGAAGTACGGAAATTAATGAAACTAATCGCGTGGGATGAAGAGAGATGCATCCATTGCGGCGCTTGCATTTCTATCTGTCCTACCGGTGTGTTTAAGTTCGATCCATCGTGGCAGATAGAGTTGGATGAGGAGAAATGTATTCGGTGTGAAGTGTGTGTGAACGTATGCCCATTTAGGGCTTTGGCTTGTGTGGATTGACTAATAGTATTAGAAGAAATGAAGAAAGTAGGCATTGCGGACACTACCTTTGCGAGATATGACATGGGTGCAGCGGCAATAGATGAGCTGAATAAGCGAGTATCTGTTGAGATAGAGCGGTACACGGTCCCGGGGATAAAGGACCTGCCAGTAGCGTCGAAGAAGCTGATAGAGGATAGCGGATGCGATATCGTGATGGCTTTGGGCATGCCCGGGCCTGAGGCTATAGATAAACAGTGTGCTTATGAAGCATCACTCGGTATAATAGCAGCACAACTGCTCACTTCCAAGCACATAATCGAGGTTTTTGTATATGAAGATGAAGCAGCGGAGGAGAAGGAGCTAGCATGGCTTTCTGACCGTCGTACGCGGGAGCATGTAGAGAACGTGATAAAACTGCTATTCAAGCCGGAAGAGCTGGAACGGGAGGCAGGAATGGGAAAGAGGGAAGGGTTTAAAGATGCGGGTCCTTTAGAGTACTGAGCACAGGACTTAAAAAATTGTGCAACTTTATTTTGACTTTTGCAATTAATTTAATTTTGCATTGTCTGGTCAAAATTCATTGAATTTTGAGCTGACTTGTCACCACCCGCGCACTTGCAGCAGCTCCTCTTCTGCCAAAGTACTCACTTCTATACCTTTCATTGGTGATCCCAACCCCTTGGAAATTGCCGCCAGTCGTTTTGGATCATCATAGTTGTTCACAGCATCCACAATTGCCGAAGCCATCTTTTCCGGATCGCTCGATTTGAATATACCAGAGCCTACAAAAACACCGTCTGCTCCGAGCTGCATCATAAGTGCGGCATCTGCAGGTGTTGCTACACCGCCCGCGGCGAAATTAACCACCGGTAACCGTTGCAATTCCGCTGTCTCTTGCACTACTCCTATTGAGACTTTCAACTCTTTTGCAACGTCCTTTAACTCCTCTTCATCTTTACCTTTTAGCGATCTTATCTCGCCCATAATCAATTTCATGTGTCGAACAGCTTCCTTGACATCTCCCGTGCCAGCTTCGCCTTTTGTCCTCACCATCGCCGCCCCTTCTTCTATCCGCCTCAACGCTTCACCTAAACTGCGAGCTCCGCATACGAAAGGCACTGTAAACTTTCTCTTGTCCACGTGATGCGTATCCACCGGTGTTAGGACCTCTGATTCATCAATCATGTCAACACCCAACGCCTCCAGTATCTCCGCCTCTACAAAGTGGCCTATACGGCATTTCGCCATCACCGGTATCGTAACGGTATCAACGATTTCCGAGACAACTACCGGGTCAGCCATTCGTGCTACACCGCCCGCCTTTCTTATGTCCGCCGGGACAGCATGCAACGCCATAACGGCAATAGCACCTGCCTCCTCTGCAATTCTGGCTTGATCTGCACTCGTTACGTCCATTATCACACCACCCTTTTGTAAAGATGCGAAACCATTCTTCAAAAGCTCTGTTCCATGCCTAAGATCTTCGATTTCTATCACCATTTTTCTTTCCCCTCCCTATGACCTAAAATGTATTTTATATATTTATACGTGTCTTAAAAATCATTGGAAAATGATACGATACAGTTCTGGTAAATAATATTTGTGAGTCCCCCTATATAAATACTAAAAGACGGAAAATGTTAGTTGCTTTTGAACTCACAGGCGAGCATGACACACTGCCGAAAGCCGAGGTTTTAGCGTGCTTACGTGCGTTATGTATCGTTTACGATGCGAAAATGTTCTTAAACGGTATACTGGTGATTGATGCGCAAATCAGACCGGAAACACTCGCGGTTCTATCTAATCGGTTGGGGATGACGCACCGGATATACGAAGTGGACGGCATGAGTGAGCCGAATGAGGACGCAATACGGGCAATGGTGGAAAACGCAGATGTATACAAGTTCATGGAAAAAGGTAGCACATTCGCTGTTCGTGTGCCGAAAAACAGCTCTTATCCCGAGAAGAAAGCTATAATAGAACAAGTGGGGGCGATCATAAAAGGAAAGGGCTATAAAGTAAATCTATCTAATCCATCGAAGACTTTTGTGCTGCTGTTAACCGAACAAACCTGCTTCTTCTGTTTGCTTTTGCATTCAACGGATAAGAAGCAATATGGGGCAAGAAAACCGCAGTTCAGACCTTTCTTCTCGCCCGGCGTCATACTACCAAAAGTTGCGCGTGCTCTGGTTAATCTCAGTGGCATAAAAGAGAACGAGCTTTTTCTTGATCCGTTCTGCGGCACCGGGGGGCTATTAATAGAAGCGGGCATGATGGGGGTGCGTGTAATCGGGCTAGATGTGCAGGAGCAGATGGTGCGAGGAACCGCAGAAAACTTGAACTTTTATGGACTGACTGGTGATCTAATAGTAGGGGATGCTGCCAAGACATCATTGAAGGATAAATGCATTGATGCGATTGCAACAGACATGCCTTATGGCAGATCTTCCCTAATAGCCCAGTCAGGTTTTGCACCGTCATTAGAACGCTTATTCCCGGCTGCTTTAGCTGAAATACATCGTTTGCTTAAACCAGGCGGGAAAGCGGTTATCGTATCCAATTTCCCTTATTCGCGTTCTCCCGAGCTTTTTTTTCATGTCCTTGAAACGTACGTGTACCGTGTCCATAAAAGTTTAAACCGGTACATCACGGTACTCAAGAAAACATAATATCCAACTAAAATTAATAAATCGGTGTCCTAAATTAAATAAGGCTCTTCGCTATTTCATGTGGGTAGCTGTGGTTAAGTGGCTGCCAAATAATCCAAAATCAGAAGAAAATGGAGGTTTGATATAGCTTTAAATCTAAAAGGAAGGATTGAAAATGTTGGCAAGGTAATTGTGAGACAGCTTCTTAAGCGGTTAAACTTGACATAAACGAAGTACATTATTGATTTCATCTTTGCAAACATGTCTATAAACTCTATTCCAACTGCTATGATGTTTATAAAGGGTTGAGGGAGCTCCCAGATGTAGCAAAGAGAGGCAGGATAAGTCCGGTAGCCGCATTGATGTTTTCTGGAACGACGAGGAAGAAAACTTCAAGCGGATAATTTCAAGAGAAATAGGACTTATCATGCCGGGCAGGGGGTTAATTCAACGGCATGAGTGCAGGTAGTTAACGGTTCATAAAGGTATATCGGTCGCTCCACTTTACCGCAAGCGACCGATATACTATGACTAATTTGTTTATGCTGTTACACGGTGTTAAAATCTAAACTTAGGATTATCCTATCGAAGATATTTCTTGGTTATGAAATCTTGTAGATTTTGATAACTACGGACGCTCAACATTCAACATGCCCCTCATGTAATCTGCTTCAGCGGATATTAGGGATATTGAGTTACCCATACAAAACAGCGAAGAGCCTTAAATTACACTATTATCATAGGTATGTTGATTTTTGTGTCTTCCCTTATGTCAACAGCCCCACCAAAAACCGCACATAATTCTCTAAATCCGATATTGCAACGTTTTCATCAGCGCCATGCGGGTTACAATCCACGAAACAGCCAACGCCGAAAGCACAAACCGGCTGATTCGTCCTTTGAACTGCATACGCAACATCCAAACCGCCTTGCACTCCTATTATAGGTTTATAAACGCCAAATGCATCCGATACCGCATCCTGCACCCTCTTTGTCCATTCAACGCTTTGCTCGGCGAACATAGGTGGGAATCCAGGCTTACAATGCAGCTCTATCCCTATCCCCTGCGTTGCTTTTATCTTTTCTACTGCATCCTCAAGCTCCGTTATCACTTCCTCTACCTTTTCCTCCGGGATATATCTCCGATCACCCCTTAAGGTGCAGCTCGGGGGTATCACATTCTCTTTTATACCGCCAGAGATCATAGTAACGTTAAAAACCGGCTTTATGTGCTCCTGCCCGGTTAGTTCTCTCATAATAGGCC
>QBUN01000282.1 GCA_013180565.1 Candidatus Methanophaga sp. GoMg3.2
GGAACTATACTATCTATCCGTCGTCATGAACTTGGCACACTTATTCTGTGACGCCCCCTAAGTGGGGGGATAAAAATGAGGGATAAAGATATTTGGAAGATATTGGCGATTTCAGTCGCATTGGCAATAGTTGCAAGTAGCGTGGCGGTATTCAGCGCAGCGAATTCAGATACAGGGATAAGTGAAAGATGGATAGATGAAGGCGGTGGAAAAGGTGTTATCATGCTTGAAATGCCGCCTTTTTTTGGAATTGCAGGTGCAAGCGAAGTCAGCGTGATGAGGGAAGACACCAACTTTTTGGAAGAAGAAGCGGGAATTTCTGCATACGCAAATGTAGGGATGGAGATAGACCTTGAAAAGGCAAAAGAGGTGTATAGAACCATAGAAGTAGAGAAAGAGAACTACACCATTGGGTCGGTCGCATTGCCGGATTATAACGAGAGGGGTGACGCGCATGTGTATGTACACAAAGATGGCTGGATAGTGGCTTATTACTTGAAAGACGAGCCAATAGCGAAGATGATAAACTACAGAGATTACTTGGAAAATGGGGATATAACCCTAAGGCTCGATACTGCACTTGGAAAGATGTGTGATGGTGTGGGATTGCCCCTGATCCGCACTGACTACTATGATTTCAGGTATCCGAATGCAAACAAGCTAATGCTAATCGTGGAAGGCAAATGGAAAGAGGGAACAGATACATTTGATATAAAGATACCAAGCGATGTTAGAGTTTATGATCGATCCTATTATCATTGGTCATGGGATAGTCATGGATCAAGCTTTAAACTGGATGGCAACGAGATCAGCAGCTTGGGTCGTGGAGGGGACTATTGGAATTGGAGGTATGGGAAATTAACACCTACACAGTTAATGCCCGATGAGTTCCACACTATAAGTTTGTGGCATGATGAACGCTATGATGAAAAAGGCCACGCGTGCGTTGCCATTGTGCTTGCATACAGAGAAGCATAACTAACAATGAAAGTAAAACATGAGGGAGACTGAAAGGATGGGAATAAAATTTTTGGTGCTTTTAGTCGTGGCTTTGCTCGTGCTTCAAGCAGCACCAGTTAATGCATCTGATATAGTTGTAATACGCGCTGATACCATTCAAAATGTTACTACAACTTACCCATCGAGCATTCCTGATGTAACGGCGAGGATAATAGTGGAATATGCGAACTCCATTTATCAATTCGGATTATATGCCATGCCTGAAAATCTAACTAATGTAGCAATAAAGGTAATGCCAAGGATAATAGTAGAGTATGCGAATTCAATTTCTCATCCTGAATTGGAAGAACTACCAGAAGAACTTTTGAATACAACGAAAGAAGTGTCAAAAAGGAGATTGCTAATAGAATATGCGGAATCTAATACATACCTACCACTGAAGTTTCCAATTGAGCTTATGCATGATACAATACCGCCGGTAATTGGTGATGTATCTGTGATAAACGTAACGAACAATTCAGCAATGATAACATGGCGAACAGATGAGTTCGGTGATACTGTGCTAAAATGCGGTGAGAATTCAACGGTGTATACAAAAATGTGCATGGATGATTTGTTTGTTAAGGAGCATGTTGTGGCATTAAAGGGGTTATCTCCGGGCACAACTTATTATTTCATTGTGAATAGCACAGATCGGAGCAGGAATTCGGCTGAGAGTTTGGAGTATTGGTTTGATACAAGCGGGGGATAGGCAAATTTGTAAGGATTGGAGATCTCGACAAAAATGGAGTAAATGTCAAAAGAAGGAAGGATAAAAAGGGAAAGATGATAAAAATGCGGGATAAGGATATTGGCGGACAAGTATCCATTAATGAAGCGGTTTGAAAATTACATTCCACTATTAGAAGCGCTTCAGTCACCAAAAATATATGAGGTGCAAGATGAAAGAAAAAGCGATTGGTAAAATTATTGGGGGATTGCTTATATGTTTGATGCTTGGATTAGTTTTCGGTGGATTAATAGAAGCCACCAGCGCAACTAGTGAGAAAGCTACTGTCTCTGTTACAGAGTCGTCTCCTTGGTTTACTAAGGGGAGCATTTCTGGACATCCTGAGTATTGGCATTCGCATACTTACCAAGGACATAATTACATTTCTACCTATGTTGGTGGTATGTCTGGCAATCCATCACAACCTGATTGTTGGGCAGAGTTTAAACCACATCTTTCTCAATCTGGTAAATACGAGGTTTATGCATATTTTTATGCATGTAAAGACACGTCAACAAAAGTCCCATTTACTGTCAAATATGATGGAGGCTCAACGACAATTAAGGTAAATCAATATAGATCCTCTCCCGCTTGGAAAGAAAAATATCTGGGTACTTGGAATTTTAGAGCAGGTGCAGATGCATGTGTTAAAGTAACAGATGCAACAGGGGAGCCTTATGATGGCTGTAAAGGGTTGACTATTGGTTCTATTAAGTTTATGAAGAAAGAGACGGTTCCAACCCCGGTAATCACGGGTATTGATCCTTCTCAACCCACTGCCAGCCCTACCAGGCAATGGATAACTATCATTGGTACGGGCTTTGTTTCTGATTCAACAGTTACTTTATGCATTGGTTCCAGCACATATCCTATCCCTGCAGACCGCACTGAGTTCAAAAGTTCTACTCAAATAAGAGTTTATGTTGGTCTCACAGACCCCGGTACCTGGACTGTCCGAATAACAAATCTGGGGAATCGTCTTTCCAATCTCTTTAGCTTCACAGTAAAACAGGATATTCCAAGTCCTGTTCACGACATGGCAGTAACAAATGTCTACACAACTCCCTCTTCGCCAAATGTTGGTCAAACAACAACGATCTACGTGACCGTTAAGAACGAAGGGAACCAACAAGAGAAGAATGTGCCTGTTAAGACATACGTTGACGGTTCTCAAGTGGGCTCAACAAAAGTAACCCTTTCTGCTGGTAAAAGCACAACCAAGTCCTTCTCATGGATTCCAAGCACTGCGAAAACGTATTCCGTCACAGGTGAAATAGGAGTAATAAGTGGTGAGACCGATACGAGTGACAACAAAATGATCATAGGTGTTAGTGTTAGTCCTGCTCCCTCTCCAATACCGCCCACTACTCCTTCGCCACAAACAGGATCAATAAGAGTAACCACTAATTTAGATATAGCATTTTTTACAATAACCGGACCAGAAAAATATCAAGCCTTTGGGAAGTCATGGAGCATATCAAATGTCCCAGCTGGACTTTATACAATTACTTATACTGAAATACCGGGATATATCATTCCTTCTTCTGAAACCAAAACATTAAGCGTTGGTGGGTCAATTACGTTCAGTGGGTCATATACTAAAATAGGGCTATACCAATTACCCGCAACTCGTGGAAAAATTTCTTGGTTCAGCAGCGAAGAAAGTGAAAATCCCGGAGCTTGGGGGGAATGGTTGGGAGAAAATCTTGGCACAGATGAAGCGACAAAATATTGGTACTGTGCTATGCGCTGGCCATATTATGATCCTAATACTGGTTTCTTCGATCAAGCTGCAAAGGATTGGTGGCATAATAAAAAGATACTATTAACCAATCCAAAAAATGACAAGCAAGTAGTCATGGCTGCTAAAGACTGGGGGCCTACTTGGTGGACTGGCAGAGTGATTGATGTTTCTAAGACGGCTTTAGATACCTTAGGGGTAGAGACAGATGATATTGTAAATATCGAATTTGCGGATCAAAATGCAGAACTTGGTCCGCCGCCATCTACAAAATTCAAAACAGGGGATTTAATAGTTACTAAGAAGAAATGGAACCTGCGGAGCGACAGGAAAATAGCTGAAGATTGTATAAAAACCACATTAGATAAAGGTAGCGAAGGAGAAGTTCTCGAAAATGATGACAACGGTAAATTTGTTCCGGATAATAAATATTATTGGTGGTATGTAAAATTTAGGGATTATGAAGGCTGGTGTGCAGAAGATGGACTGGAAAAATCGGAGACAGTACCTAAATCAGCCAAACCTGTTATCACTTCTCCTTTAGAAATAACTGCAAAGGACATATATTATGTGGGAGATACATTAGCTGCTAAATTTACCATTACTAATAGAGCCGCGAAATCTGTTACTTTTGATGTATTAGTTGTCGGTGGGCGTGACCCTACTGGCGAAATTCTCGATTTTGATAAAACCTATGATGTCACTCTTAATCCGGGCGATTGTTATGATTATGAAAGGTATCTTACTTTACCTAACAAACCTGGAATCTATCATTTCTTCTGTGCGTATCATACAGAGGAGCATATGCCAGGTGAGGATGAATATAACTGGAATACAAATATTGATGTCGAAATTGACGGGAAAATTGTAGAAGACTTCAGTGAAGCTAAGATATATAGAGAACGGGATATCATCGTCTTTGAAGAAACATATATTAGCCCTGCTCCGCCACCAGTACTATGGAAAGAGATACACGGACCTTGGGAAGACAAACGAAGCGAAGTTTCACAAATTGCTGTTCATCCAAACAATCCTGAGGTAGTATACACAGCGATGAAGCATTACCATTACTACTGGGGATACAAAGGAGATGAACTTTATAAATCAACAGACGGAGGAGATAGTTGGATTCCAGTAAATCATGGATTCTTAAGCTTTTCAGAATATTACTGGCCAATTCGTGCAATTGCTATTGCTCCATCTAATCCCGATATAATCTATGTAGGTACCTCGGACCTTAATCCATATTCTTCCCTTCTTCCATCTGCAAAAGGAATTTATAAATCCACGAATGGTGGTTCGGAATGGACATCAGTGGGTGGGCCTTACACTGGTAAATGGATATTTAAAACCTTCTGCTCTATATCCTCGATAGTCGTTAATCCCACAGACCCTGACACAGTTTTTGCTGGTACAGTAGGTGGAGGAATTTGGAGAACAACGAATGGAGGAGTATCATGGGAGAAAATTTGGGATAATCCCGTTCCATATAAGTCCCTCGATGTAAATGCTCTTGCTATCAGTCCTGCCAATCCAAATGTTATCTACGCTGCTACCTATCATTTTCCGCCGAAAAATCTTTATGCCTCTGGTTTGGCATGGGAGTATGATCTTATTAAATCCGAAAATGGCGGGGACACTTTTGAAACTCTACCACACTCAGAAAAAGGAGAATTTATTCAATATAAAATAGATGATATAGCTGTTGATAACAAAAATGCTGACATAATTTATGTTATTGATGAAAGATATAAAGTTTATAGATCTACAACCGGGGGCAAAAATTGGCTTGAGGCGAGCGGTGTCGGGGGGAATGATCCTTTACCCTTCATACAATCTGTTTCAGGGCTTGTTTGGTTTCATAGATATGGAAAAACTGGTTCAATATCGATACACCCGGATCATTCAAATGTGATTTATGCAACAGGTGAATGGGGATTCAAATATGTTTATTATTCTCCCGACTCGGGTGAGAATTGGTTTCCTTTCAGGGATTTGAAAGATAAGCACGTTAAAGAAATAGTTCTTGCTTCTAATGCAGATTCTCGTGTTATTTATGCTGCGGCGATAGAGGGTCTTTTTAAGGTTGATATTTCAGAACCAGAAGAAAACGAAATGATGATAAAAGTGGTTGAAGAAGGTGACTATGTTCGGGTAGACTACATAGGAAAACTGGAAGACGGTACTGTTTTTGACACGTCTATGAAAGACGTTGCAATTGACGCAGGAATATACAACCATAAAAGAGATTACCAGCCGCTTGGATTTACGGTTGGTGCAGGCGAGATGATCAATGGCTTTGACAAGGGTGTTGTAGGTATGGTTGTAGGTGAGGATAAGACCTTAACCCTCCTGCCTGAAGAAGCATACGGCAACTACCATGAGGATTTGGTACAGGCGGTTGCTCGAGACCAACTTCCTACGGACTCGGAACTTGAGGTTGGTCAGATGTTACAAGCCAGTCAACCGGATGGTCAAATAATTCTTGTTACCATAACCAATGTCACAGACTCGGACGTGACGTTAGATGCGAACCATCGTTTAGCCGGAAAAACTCTGATCTTTGACGTAACGCTCGTTTCTATCGGCGGGGAGTAATTGATCAATATCCGGTGGTGTAATTTCTAAACACTAAAGGGGTTGTCTCACAATTGCTTTTGGCAACAACTCCTTTCCTTCTTTTTGGGTTTAAAGCTATATTTGTCATTCTTTTTGGCTCTTCGCTGTTTTGTATGGGTAACTCAATATCCCTAATATCCGCTGAAGCAG